>DASXCO010000239.1 GCA_036491125.1 Acidimicrobiales bacterium
CGACTCGGAGAAGTGGGACACCATCGGCGGATTCGTCGAGCCGGACGAGACACCCCAAGAAGCCGCCATGCGAGAGGCGCGCGAGGAGGCAAGCGTCGAAGTCGAGCTGGTGCGCCTGTTGGCTGCCTTGGGGGGCCCGGAGTTCCGAGTCCGCTATCCGAACGGGGACGAGGCCGGCTATGTGGCCGCCGTCTTCGAGGCCCAAGTCATCTCCGGCAAGCCAGCCCCCGAGGGCGTGAAGACGACCGAAGTCGCCTGGGTGTCGTTGTCGGAGCTGAGTGATGTGGATCTGTCTGCGATCGCTCGGGCCCAGCTCTCGGCTCTGGGCTGGATCGATTCCGCACCCCAGCACCTCGGTTTCTCACAGGATTGCGCCGAGTGCGGCTTCGTGTACGACGAGAACGATGCGGGCGGCGCCGCCGGTGCGATTTCGGACGGTGCTCGCGCCATGGCGAGGCTGCTCGTAGAGGCTGGAGACGATGCCGGAACACGACCGGAGCCAAGAACGTGGTCGGCACTCGAGTACGGCTGCCACCTTCGCGATGTTCTGCTCGTCCAGCGCGAGCGGGTCCTGCTGGCACGCCGGTCGGTCGAGTCGCCGAGGCCTGCGCCGATGGGCCGGGACGAGCGGGTAGAACACGACGGTTACGCCAACCAGAGTCCTGAGGATGTGGCGCGCCAGCTGCAAGACGCTGCACGACTGCTCGCCAACGTCCTCGAGCGCCTGGACGAGCGCAGCTGGACGCGCACGATCATCTACAGCTTCCCGACCCTCAAAGAGCGAAGCTTGCGATGGGTCGCGGTGCACACGGTTCACGAGGTTCGTCACCATCTGCTGGACGTGCGGCGTGGCTTCAGCAGCTCTTGATGCCACGAGGAATGACTCGGTCTCTTCGGCGATGCCTTGAGCTAGGCGCGGGCGAGGATCTCGCCGTGGACGGCGACGAAGACGGCGTCCGGATGGTTCGCCCACGCCCGCCATCCACGGGCCACGTCGTGCAGCACGGCCGAAGTGGCGATGCCGTACTCGACCGCTTGCACCGCGAAGGACGACGCGACCGACCGTTCCGCCCAGAGGTCGGCCCACCACCGGCAATCGACTGTCGTGGCGAACGCCCAGGTTGAGGACGAGTACCTCGGGTCGGCCAACCCGGCAGCGCGTGCCCAATGGAGCAGCACTCGTCCCGCGTTCGGCTCGGCACCGTTACGCCGAGCGACAGCCAGGTAGATCTCGAGCCACCTGTCGAGACGCTGCTCCGGCGGCCACCAGGCAAAGGCGGAGTAGTCGCCGTCGCGAGCAGCCACGATTCCCCCTGGCCTCGCCAGGTCGCGCATAGCGGCGATCGCCCCGACCGGATCAGTGAGGTGCTGCAGGACCTGATGAGCATGGACGACGTCGAACGAGCGGGACGGGAGACCCGCTGAGCGGAAGTCGCCGGTCAGGAACCGCGCGTTTGTCACGGCCGCCTCGACGGCGTGCAAACGGGCCTCGTCCACCACGGAGGCCGCCGTGTCCACCCCGACCACCTCTCCCGGCGCGACACGACGAGCAAGGTCCACGGTCAGGGTCCCCGGGCCACAACCGACGTCCAGCAGGTGCTGACCGGCGGCGAGATGGGGAAGCAGGTAGGCGGCGGAGTTGGCCGCGGTCCGCCAGCGGTGGGAACGCAAGACGGCGTCCTGGTGGCCGTGGGTGTACGTGTCGTCCGCCATCGGCCGCCTAGTCCAGCACAGCCGGCTGCTGATGGGCGCGGCGTGTCGCGGTAGCTTTGGGGATGGCCGACATCGACCGAATCGCAGGGCTGCTGCACGAGGCGGGAGAGACCCACCACCAGGTCTTCCGCATCAGTGACGGCGCCGATCCGGACTGGGCCTCCTGGTACTCGGATTGGCTCGTGGATCTCTCCGAACTGAGCACGGTGCTCGGGACCAAGCCCGTTCGCAGCGAACTCACCTTCATGCTCGTACGGCTCGACAAGGAGTACACCGATCAGGCACCGGACGAGCCATGGCCCCGGTGGTACGCCAGCCGGCTCACTGATCACTTCTCCGGCTAGTGGCCCTCGCTGGACCGGGACCGCCGCGCCGGCGGGCCGTCATCGGCGCCACGAACGGCGGTCTGGTTGAGCACCCCGAACTGAGTAAAGGTTGATGTCGTCGAGGCGGGAGCGGGGCGCGGGACTTGGCTGCCAGGTCAACTACAGCGGGAGTCCCTCTTTGAGTGAAGCTATGACGTAATCGGCACCCCCGTCGCGAAGCTGCTCGACGGAGTAGTTGTGGCTGGCCACGCCCACGCAGGCGATGCCCGCGGCATGGGCGCCCTTGGCGTCCAGGGGGGTGTCGCCTACCGCGAGGCAGCGCGGTGCGTTGACTTCCTCCCCGTAGACCAGACTGGCGCGGCGCAGGGCTGTGCGGGTGAGCTCCCCCCGATCGGTGGAGTCAGAGCCATAGCCCCCGAAGGAGAAGAAGCGATTGAGGTTGGCTCGGTGCAACTTGACGTGGGCAGCAGCCTCGACGTTGCCTGTGACCAGTCCCAGCAGATACCCGTCATCGATGAGGCTCGGCAGCAGCGCCTCGACACCCTCGAGCACCCGATATCCAGGCGATTCGGCCACCGCCTGGTGGAGATAGTGCAGACGTCGCTCCAACAGTTTGGTGAACTCGGCTCGCCTGGGCTGACGATGCAGGACCGCCTGGAAGGTCTGCCTTCCCACGTCGGGATCGGTCATGCCGGTATCGGTGAACTGGCCGATATCGGCAGGGATGCCATACAGCTCGTCGAAGGCCCTCCGCCACGAGGTGGCGCCGGCACCGCCGGTGATGATCAGCGTACCGTCGATATCGAACAGGATGGCGAGTCGTGTGTCCGTCACAGATTGCTCCTGCAGAACAGATGAGTGCTGGCCGAGCCCGTGCTCCGAGGGCCGGCAGTCTTCAGTTTAGGAACCGTTCACCGATCTTCCAGTATCAGTGATGCTCGTCGGGCGTCAGATGGTCAAGTCGTCCCTCGGCGTCGGCCGGGGACGCGGCCAAGGATGCTCATCGCCGAGCCGGTGGCTCAGCAGATACGGGGAAGCGGATCCCCGACGAGCACGTCGACGATCCGGGTCCCACCGAACGTCGTCTTCAGCAGGACCAGCCCGGGCGGATCGTCCTTCACCCGGCCGATGATGGCAGCACCCGCGCCGAGCGGGTGGGACCGTAGAGCTTGCAGGGCCCGGTCGGCGACGGTCCCCTCCACGACGGCGACAAGTCGCCCCTCGCACGCGACGTAGAGGGGGTCGATGCCGAGAATCTCGCAGGCTCCGGTGACCTCCGGCCGCACAGGGACGGCCTCCTCCTCGAGGACGACGGCGGTGTTCGATGCCGTCGCCACCTCGTTCAGGACGGTGGCCACTCCACCCCGGGTGGCGTCGCGCAGGGCGTGGACCTTTGTCGTGGCATCCAGCAGGCGAGCGACCAGGTCGTGCATCGGGGCCGTGTCGGAGCTGACGTCGGCCTCGATGTCCAGCTCACCGCGAGCCAGCATGATGGTGACGCCGTGTTCGCCGATCGGCCCGGAGACGATGACCGCGTCACCCGGGCGGGCGCGTGACGCACCGAGCTGGAGGTCGTGACGTATCACGCCGACGCCGGCGGTGTTGATGTAGCAGCCGTCGGCCTTCCCCTTCTCGACCACCTTGGTGTCGCCGGTGACAATTGCGACACCAGCCGAGGCGGCCGCCTCGCTCATCGACCCGACGATCCGCTCCAGGTCGGCAACCGGGAACCCTTCCTCCAGGATGAACCCGGCCGACAGATAGAGCGGATGCGCTCCGGACATGACCAGGTCGTTCACCGTGCCGTTGACGGCCAAGTCACCGATGTCGCCACCGGGGAAGACAAGCGGCGAGACGACGAATGAATCCGTTGTGAACGCCAGGCGCACCCCGTCGACGACGGGAGTCGCCTGGTCCTCCAGGGCTTCGAGAAGGGGGTTGCGGAAGGCCTCGAGAAACACGGCTTCGATGAGAGTATGGGTGGCCTTTCCCCCCGAGCCGTGGGCGAGCGTGATCCGCTCGTCCTTGACCTTTGCCTTCCGACGTCGGGCCTTGTCGATTCGTTCGAGGACCTGTTGCTCCCTGCTCAGGTGCTCGGCGCCGGCGCGCTGCTCACCGTGTGCTCCGGCCTCTCCGTGTATGTGCGTGTCCTTGGCGAGCGCGTCGGTCCCCTCGGGGCTCACGTCCTGATCGCCTCCTTCACGCGGTCGCGGCTGAATCTCCCGAAGTTGTAGTAGGCGGCACAGGCTCCCTCGGAGGACACCATGCACGTGCCGATCGGCGTCTCGGGTGTGCAGGCGGTGCCGAACACCTTGCACTCCCACGGCTTGATGACGCCCTTGAGGACCTCTCCACACTGGCAGGCCTTCGGATCGGTCACCCGGACCCCCGGGACCTCGAAGATCCGCTCGGCGTCAAAGGCGGCGTAGCTGTCCCGCACCTTGAGGGCCGAGTGGGAGATGAAGCCCAGCCCGCGCCACTCGAAGTAGGGGCGAAGCTCCATCACCTCGCTGATGACGCCGAGAGCCTTGGGGTTCCCCTCCCACGGCACGACCCGGGAGTACTGGTTCTCCACCTCGGCCCGGCCGGCGGCGAGCTGGCCCATGATCATATAAACGGACTGGAGGATGTCGAGTGGCTCGAAGCCGGCGCAGACCAGGGGCTTGGCATGCTGGGCCGAGATGAAGTCGTAGGGCCGGCACCCGATGACCGTCGACACGTGACCCGGCCCGATGAAGCCGTCGAGTCGGAGGTCGGGCGAGTCCAGGATGGCCTTGATGGCGGGGATGATGGTGACGTGGTTGCAGAAGATCGAGAAGTTCTCGATTCCCTCCGAGGCGGCGCGCAAGACGGTCATCGCCGTTGACGGGGCCGTCGTCTCGAAGCCGATAGCCATGAACACGACCCGCTTGTCAGGATTGCGTCGGGCCACCTTCAGCGCATCCAGAGGTGAGTACACCATCCGGATGTCCGCGCCCTTCGCCTTCGAGTCGAAGAATGAGCCCTGGCCTCCGGGCACCCGCATCATGTCTCCGAAGGTCGTCAAGATGACATCGGGCTGCTCGGCGATGGAGATGGCGTCGTCGACCCGGCCCATCGGGATCACGCAGACCGGGCAACCCGGGCCGTGGACAAGGGTGATGCTCTCGGGCAGGTAGTCGTCGATGCCGTGCTTGTAGATCGTGTGGGTATGGCCGCCGCAAACCTCCATGAGCTTGTACTGGCGACCAGGCTCGCACAGAGCGGTGATCTGAGCGGCCAGCGCCTGGGCCTTCTCTGCGTCTCGGAACTCATCGACGAAGCGCACGGACTCTCACCTCCTTATCGGGACTGGATGCCAGCGGTGTAGCGGGCGGGGAGCGGTCATGGCCCGTCGATCCCCGACTCCTGGAGGGCCCGCAACTCCTCGTCGTAGGCCTGGCCGATCCCCTCCAGGAACTCGAGCGCGGCCCTCGCCTCCTCCTCATCGATCTTCGACAAGGCAAACCCGACGTGGATGAGCACCCAGTCCCCTGGCGACACCACCTCGTTCTCCAGTAGGCCCACGTTGATGGAGCGTCGCACCCCGCTCACCTCGACCGTGGCCAGGTCGGGCTGGTCGGAGAGGAGCTCTACCACCTCACCGGGTATGCCCAGGCACATCAGCACTCCTTTCCATCCGCAGTGGTGCGTCGACTTCTATCGACTCGAGGACCAGATCGTCGCCGCCGCTGAGCTCGAGGTCCGTCGCCGCGCAGCCGCTGCAGACCACGGGCGGGTCTGCCGACTCGGTCGTCAGCCCGCACGACCGACAGGTGCTTCGCACCGGCACCACGACCAGATGGAGCACCGCCCCCTCGGCCACCGTGCCCTCGGAGGCCAGCGCGAACGCCTGGTCCATCGCCGGCTCGACCACGCGGTGCATCGTGCCGACGCGGACCGTGAACGCCAAGACCCTCCGCCCTGCCGCCCGCCGTTCGACCGTTTCGAGAATGGCCTCGCACATCCCAAGCTCGTGCATCGACTCAGATCACCCCTCCGCCTCGGCGACGACATGGACCCGGACCGACACGTCCGGATGGACTCGCAGCATGAGGAGCTTCGGCGGCTCGACTTCGAAATCCCGGACGTCGAACGTCCGCTCACCTTCGACGACGAGTGTCCTGTCGTTGCTGACCTCCACCGTCACTTCTCCCTCCTGGCGGCGGGTGACACCGTGGAACTTGAGCTCTCCGGCCACCCGATAGCGGTCCGACGAGTCCAGCTCCCGCATCTCCGTGACCTCTCCGACGATGGTGGGAAACCGGCGTGCGGCGATGCGACGTAACATCTCCCCGTCGTAGAGGGAGTTGCCCGACTTGAGCCGCTCCACGTCCAGCTCGAGGCGGATGCGCGGAGGGACCGAGAGGTCGAGTCGTCCGTCCAGCAACTGGACGTCCATCTCGCCCTCGAGGCCATCCGCCTCTCCGTGGATCGGGTGCACGCTCGAGCGGGACTCGGTCCAGACGCGTGACCGGGTGGGATCGATGCGGAACCGTGTCATATCACTCACCGCGCCGGCCCGAGACCCGCCCTACATGTTCCTGATCCGCATGTACCTCGCCAGGTCCGGGAGGCTCTGCACCACCACCACCGCTGCCCCGATCAGAAGCGAGGCCGTGAACAGGCGACGAACCATGTTCAACTCTCCTTTCTCGTACTGGGACCCTCTGACGACCCGGATGTGGAATCGACTCGGTCCGTGGTGTCAGCGTTGCTCTCGAGCAGCTCCAGCACCACCCGGAGGGCCTCGTCGACGGCCCGCTGGACCGGGGGGCTGAGCCCGATCCGCTCATCCACGTCCGCCGGCTCACATCCGACGACCAGTACCCGGGTAGACACGCCGAGAGCTCCGATCATGTCGAGGACCGATCCGGGCTCCATTGCGTGCGCGTCGGCCAGCACGCCGGCCATTCCCACCGGCAGATCCGTCGGCGCGTCCACGGTCTCATCCCTGTCGGCCTCGAGGACATAGACCGTGCCTGGCTCCTCGCCGCGGGGACTGGCGTCCACCAGGATGGCGGTCTCGTATCCCTCCAGGAGCTCGTAGGCGAGGTGGATGCCGCCGATGCCGAAGTCGGTGACCGTGACGTCATGAGGGAGAACCTCACTGGCCAGGCGTCTCGCCACCTCCGAGCCGAAGCCGTCGTCGCCGAGGAAGATATTGCCGACCCCCGCCACGAGCACCCGTTCGCTCACGACTGCCCCCCGACGGGCTCGACCTCGTCCGGTCGGAAGTAGAGGAACCGGCCATGAGCCTGTTGGAGGTCGGCAGCGGGGTCGTCCTCGAGGGTCACGGCGAGATACGTCTCGTCGTCCACGTCTGACAAGACAGCGTCCACCATCGCCATCCGGCCCTCGAGAAACAGATCCTGGGCGTCGGCTCGTCGTGCCCCCGGGCGCAGACGCACCCGGCTGCCGCGGCACACAGATGCCCCGTGAACCCACACCACGTCGGACTCGGGCGAGACTGACGTGTCCATGCCGGGATCCCACCACGGCACACCGCTCGAGTCCCCTGTCCCGGCGGAAGGGCTTGACTCCACGGTCCCGCCGCTCGTCCCCCGTAGGTAGCGAATGGCGCCGTGCAAGCGATCCATCATCTCCGGAGGCATGTCGTCGACCCTGTCGATCACCTGCGCCGCCCGGGCGTCGGTCGCTCTGGCCTCGCGCTTCTCGTCCTCGGTGAGCGCCATCGTCCGGAGGCTGAGGATCTCGTCGATCTCGGTGCCGTCGAAGAGGTCTCCCGGGCTCTCGGGCGCGATCTGCGGGTAGTCGTAGAGGATGATCGGCGACGACAGCATGACGTCCTTCGCCCCCTCCTCACCGACGAGGACCGGCCAGGTGTGGAGGTTGACACAGGACTCGGCATCGCCTCGAGCCCACTCGGGAGGGTCCAGACACGAGATGAACGACGCCTCCCGGAGGGACAGGAGGCTGTGGACGGCCGCCAGCGAGCGAAGCAGGGTCTCGTCCCGGCTCGCCCCCGAGTCGTGCCAGTCGGTCACGTTCTGCACACGAATGCGGACCCTCAGCGCGCCGAACGGACCGCGTCCGGCTTCGGCGCTCACCCGCAGCCGGCCCGAGAGCGGCTCCCGGCGGCGCACCACCCGTCCGACCTCCTGCCCACCGGCCATGACCGGCTCGGCGTCGAGGCCGCCGGGAAGCTCGAAGGGCACCACCTGCTCGCCGGCGAGGGCATCGAGGATGGACACGGAGGCGCGGGACTCCTCTTCGACCCCTTCGTCCCAGCTCACCAGCATCGCACCGTCGTCGCCCTCCAGAGAATCGACCGGCCGGAACACGTCGGGCCCGACCCGCTCCTCGACGGTCCTGGCCTGGACCTGGATGAATCGCAGGTCGACCTCGAGAACGGGATCGTCACCGGGCTCGACGAGGCACTCGGTCTGGTTGGCCCAGGGCTCCGAAGAGCCTTGCTCGCTGTGGGGCCTCGGGGCGAGCACGCCGAACTGCCACCGGAGCCGGTTCTTCTGCGCCGACGCCCGGTAGGGGTAGAGAATGTAGCCCTCGTAGAGGACGGCGTCGGCCACCTTGCGGGCCATGTCGACGCTCACGGCCGGCCCTCCTCGGCCTGCTTGAGCAGCATCTCCAAGGCGTCGTCCCAGGTCGGCAGGGCCATCCTCGACTTGAACCCCTGCAGGTCGTCGAGCGTCTCCCTTCTCATACGGATCCAGGCGCTGTTGGGGAAGTAGAGATCCATCACCTCCCGCCACACCCGCACCGGCAGGCGGTACGACGCCTCCTTCTCCCACGGCACCGGCTCCACCGAGAACCCGCTCGGCGCCCTCAGGAACACCGTGCCGCTGAAGAGCAGCAGGATCGGGACCTCGCCGTCATCCAGGGCGTGAAAGTACTTGCTGGCCGCGACCTCGAAGTCGTAGGTGCACGGCACGGGCATCTCGAGCTCGGTGGCGCCTTGGAACTCCGGGACCAGCAGGGAGGCGTTGGTGAACTGCAGCGGCTTCAGGGTGTCGCCCCATCGCGGTCTCTCCCCGAAGAGATCGGACAGTCGGTCGGCCTCTGTGTCGTTGTACGGGCGACGCTGCGGCTGGATGCGCAGCTGGCACCGGAGCAGGACGGCATGGACGCGCTCGCCTGTCGTCTCCGACACGCGGAGCTTGAATTGGATCGTGGGTGCCGCCGCGTACCGCTCAGGTCGGGCATCGACGCACTCGAAGACGAGCTCACTCATCCCTTGTTCGCCCCGACGGTGCGGCTCCGTTCCCGCAGGCTGGAGAAGAAGCCGGCGATCTCGCTCCACACCTCTTCGCCGCCGTCGAACCCCTTCCAGTGGAGCCGCACCCGGCCGACGAGCTCGTAGGACGCGTCGATGGGGGCGAGGTAGCACTCGAAGCGACCGTCCATGCGACGCAGCAGGAGCGCTTCCACATCGGGAGCGATGGAGGCAAAGGCGGGGTTGGCCTCCATCACCTGCTGCCATGTCTCCAAGGGCAACAGGGACTCGGTCGCCCCGGCAGGGCTCGGATAGAAGCCGACGAAGCGCTCCAGCGAGGAGTTCAAGAAGAAGAAGGCCATCCCGACCGGGATCTGGAGCTCGTCCCACTGCCGCTCGCTGAGCGCGAGCGATGCGTCGTAGAGATGGCGGTCGGGGACGGCCCTGTACCTCCCCCCGGCCGCGCCCTCGTGCGTGAACAGCAGATGGCAGGCCGTGCAGGTGCAGACCAGGCTCCGTGTCTCGAGGTTGACGACGTGACGGTGGTCCTCGGCCAGAGCCTCGTCACACATCTCGCAGTGCTCGCCGGCACGCCTCGGGGGCGCGGCCTGTCGGAAGCGCCGCAGATCCGGTGCAGACCTCATGGCCCCACGGCCGCCGGCCGGGTGCCGTCACCTCTGCGACGGGCCGCCCCGCCCCCGGGCCGGTGCCGCAGTGATCCCGCCGGGATGAACACCGAGGGCGGAGGCTGCGCCGGTGGCCCCTCGACCTCGACCCCGCCCACCTCGGGTGCAGCCTCGTCGATGCCACCCTCCAGCGCCAGCCTGGCGGCGGCCGAGAGCGGGGAGCCGTCGCATCCAGGGCCGAGGCGGATCTGGGCGATCCCCGAGTCGTCGACTCCGAGCAGCTCGAGACCTCCCCCCAACCCGAGCTCGGGGCCGAGGCGGTCCAGGACGATCTGCACCCGTTCCTCGGTGGGCACCGGGTGCAGACCGTGGAGCACGAGGAGGCTGGAGAGGAGCTCGTCGGAAGTGAGTCGCTCGAGCAGGGCGCGTCCCGTTTCGCCGTGCTCGCTCGCCATGCCGACGACCCGCTCCAAGGCGCCCCCGTACAGCTCCATCAGCAGGCGCACCAGCTCTTCCGCCCTATGGCTCACCGCGGGATCAGCGGCTGTCAGGAGCTCCTGGAGCAGCTCCTCGATCCGGGATCCCACCTCGGTGAGGTCGGGTGGTTCGGGCATGGTTCCTCTTCGCGTGGACACTCCGTACGCGCGGCTAGGGCGTGTTCATCATCGTGGGCGA
>DASXCO010000240.1 GCA_036491125.1 Acidimicrobiales bacterium
CGCGCCTGACTCACATCAGGGCACGCGGTAGGCGATGACATATCCCGGTGCCGCCTCGTAGGAGAGTCCCCCGGCCGCCGCCAGCACTTCGTGCTCGGCGATGGCGACGCCGGAGCTGGTCAGGTCGGTCACCGGAGCCCCGGCGTCCGCGCCCAACGGCCGGCGTGCGAGCGTCCGACCACTCGCGGCGTCGAAAGCGTCGAGGTTGCTCAGGCCATCCACGGTCCATACCACTCCATCGGCGGCGCTCATCGACTGGTAGTGAGTACCGTCACCGACCGGGCTTCGCCAATTTGTCGCCCCAGTGCTGCGGTTCAGTGAGAACGCCGTGCCGCCCGGCGTCGCCACCCCCTCGACGGAGTTGCCGTCGAACGCCGTCGAGGCTGCGTTGCAGGCTTGGCAGGAGGCGCCGAGGAGGGTGCTCCACACGGGCGTCATCGTCGCGGCATTGGCCACGTGGTACACGCCAGACTTCTGCAGATCCCCCACCACCTTGGTCCCGTTGCTGGTCGTGAACAGGTTCGCGGACGCTCCAAAGTCGAGGTCAAGCTGGCCGCAGGCTGGATCGTCCAGTGGATCGGGGACCGCAGGATTGTCCGAGGCGGCGCACACGGGGGACTGGCTGAGTGCCGCCAAGGCCGCCGTGTACTGGTCGATGTTGCCACCATAGGAGGCCACGATCTGGCCGAACGTCGGCCGCGACGGGTTCAGATCTATCTTCAGGATCGCGTCGGTGGTCTTGTATTGCTTGGTCTTGCTGTTCGGGTTACCCGCACCCCAATAGGCGTACCCAGTGGCCGGATCGTAGGCGGGGCTGCTCCACAGCCCCCCACCCGCATAGCCCTGGGACTGCGCCGCAGGCGGGATCGTCGGGGTCGTCCTCACGACCTTGCCGGTCGTGGCGTCGATCAGCGAGAACCCCCCGGTCGCCGTGGAGTCTCCCTCGGGCTCCGAGTAGCCGGCGAGGATGAACCCATTTGCAATAACCGGACTGGCGTTCGTATAGGACCCGGCTTGGGCGGCGCTGGCGCTGAGAGGCGGGGCGAAGGGGGCGCTCTTCCAGATCACCGCTCCGGTCGAGCGGTCGAGCGCGATCGCGTACGGGGCGGCGAACTCGTTGACGAGGTAGACGACGGCGTTCCCATCGATGGCTGCCGCGCCGACGATCACCCCACCAGAACCTGGGTTGGGCGCTGGCAACTTGCGTTGCCACACCACATGCCCGGTCCCCGCATCAAGGGCATACGCCACGCCGCCGAAGGAACCGATGAAGGCACAACCGCCATAGACCACCGGAGTCGTGTTGAACCCCGTCCCATCGTTGGTGGAGTTCGTCGAGAATACCCATGCCGGCTTCAGGGTTGGCACGGCCTGTGGACCGATGCGGGTCTCATTGGGCTGCGTGCGCGAGTTGGCGGCGTCGTGGCCATACGACGGCCACTCGCCGCCGGTGGTCGACGCCCTGCATGGCGGCGCGGCAGGCGCCGCCGCGGCGGTCGCCGAGGAAGCAGCCCAAGCTGAGAGCGGAACAACACAGAGCACCGACGCGACGACACGCCCGAGAGCGATCACGATGCCTTCCGCTCAAACCTCGAGGCCCCCGCCGAAGTTGCCCGCCATGTCGCCCGTGATCCACCACCCGCTCGACCCCCGGCAGCCGATTGCCCGGCCGGCCCCGGCCGAGCCTGGGCGATCCGAGGAGCCTGAGGTAATCGCCGCCAAGCTCCTGCTCCCGACGCCCTCCTCCTGGTGGAAGTCGCCAAGCGCCGCACACGAGCCATTGTCGGACCCCCAGGAAGAACGGCCTTTCCGCCGTCAGGCGTACGCCCGATATCTCGGATGAGATTCGACACCGCGGGGCAACATCCTGCTGGACCGGGTCAAGCGGGTTCGGAAGAGCTGGCCGGGGTCCTGGCAACGAAATCCCAGCTCAGACCACCTGTGCGGGCGGGGAGACTCGAACTCCCATCCCTTTCGGGACCGGGACCTAAACCCGGCGCGTCTGCCAGTTCCGCCACGCCCGCTGGCGTGCTGCGTGCCGGGCCAACGCTACCGGGGGCTCGAT
>DASXCO010000241.1 GCA_036491125.1 Acidimicrobiales bacterium
GTGACCCTCTTCTTCTTCATCCTCATCTGCAACTGGTTGGAGCTGGTCCCGACGGGAGGCGTCCACAACAACATCCCGGCCCCGACCGGCGACGTCAACCTCACCTACGCCATGGCGTTCTTCGTCATCGGGCTGGTCCACTTCTCCGGGATACGACAGCGGGGATTTCGGGGCTACGTCCGCAAGTTCTTTCAGCCCAGCTGGCTGCTGGCGCCCATCAACGCCATCGAGGAGATCGCCAAGCCCTTCACGCTGGCCCTCCGACTGTTCGGGAACATCTTCGCCGGCGGCCTGATGCTCATCCTGATCGCCAGCCTTTTCCCGCTGGCGCTCCTGTGGTTCCCCAACATCTTGTGGAAGCTCTTCGACGCGTTCATCGGCCTGATCCAGGCCTTCATCTTTGCGCTGCTGACGATCCTCTACTTCGAAGAGGCGCTGCGCCCGGAAGGGGAGGGAGCGCACTGAGAACCAACAGCAGGTGACGCGGGCGCCGGAGCCCGGAAGCGGTTTCGTCCGAACGGAGGAATTGGTAACAAATGGCAAGTGACAACCTTCCCGTAATTCTCGCCGCAAGCGCGCAAAAGGGCACACCGCAATACGCGACCCAGCTGGCCGGGGCGATCATCGGTGCGGGGCTGGCGATCGGCGGAGGGGCCATCGGCGCCGGCATCGGCGACGGCCTGGCCGGCAGCCAAACGATCGCCGGGGTCGCCAGGCAGCCAGAGACCCAGAGCCGGCTGTTCACGATCATGTTCCTGACCGTGGGCCTGGTGGAGGCCGCCTACTTCATCAACCTCGCCTTCGCCGCCCTGTTCATCTTCTCCCTGGCCAACCAGTAGGAGGCGAGGTGACCACATGTTGTTGGCAGCGTCATCCGGCGGCAGTAGCAACAACTTCCTGCTCCCGAACATGACCTTCTTCGTCGAGCTGCTCGCCTTCATCGTCATCCTTGGCCTGATCGCCAAGTACATCCTCCCGCCCATCCAGCGGGCGATGCAGCAGCGCCAGCAGGAGATCCAGGACGCGCTGGCGCAGGCCGAGGTGGCCAAGCGGGAGCGACTCGCCGCCGACGAGGAGTACCAGGCCAAGCTGGTAGAGGCTCGCCAGGAGGCTCGCACCGTGATCGAGCGGGCCAATCGGATGGCGGACCAGCTCCGCGAGGAGGCCCGCACCAAGGGCCAGGAGGAGTACGACCGGGTGGTCGCCCGGGCGGACGCCGACATCCAGCGGGCCACCGAACGAGCCCGGGAGGAGCTCCGGCTCCAGGTGGCCGACCTGGTGATCGCGGCAGCCCAGCGGGTCATCGGTGAGGAGCTGGACGCCGATCGGCACCGGGGCCTCATCGAGGAGGCCATCGCCGGTGTCGGGACAGGCACGTCCGCCGGCACCACAGCGTGAGGCACCACCGGTGAGGAACCTGGTCTGGGGGTACGGCAGCGCCGTGCTCGAGACGGCGCGCGACCGGGGTCTGCTGGAGCAGGTCGGCACCGAGCTGACCGGCTTCGCAGCTGCCCTGGAGCGGGCGCCCGACCTGCTCAGGGTCCTGACCGATCCGGGCGTGCCCGTGCATACCCGTCGGGCGGTGGTCGAGGATCTCCTGCTGCCGCGAGTCAGCGGGGAGACGGTGCGACTCGTCTCCTACGCCACCGCCGCCGAGCGGGCCACCGATCTGCCGTCGGTGGTCGACGAGCTGGCTCACCGGGTGGAGACGGAGACAGGCCAGGCCGAGGCGCCCACCGAGCCTGCCGCCGGCCGGTCGGCCATCAGGGAACGTCTCCACGGCTACGCCACCGCCGTCTTCGAGGAGGTCGAGGACGAAGGCGAGGCGCCTCTGGAGGAGTGCGAGGACGAGCTGTTCCGACTGGCCCGGGTCATCGAGGGCTCCGACGAGCTCGGCTCGGTCGTCACCGATCCCGAGGTGCCGGTGGCCACCCGCCTCGCCATCGTCGACGACCTGCTGGCCGGCCGGGTCCAGCCCCTGACCCAGCGGCTCGTCCGCTACGCGGTGCGTACGGGGCGGGGCCGGGATCTGGTCCCCACGCTGGACTGGCTGGTTGACCGGGCCGCGGCGGAGCGTAACCTCAAGGTGGCCGATGTGCGCGCCGCGGTCGACCTGGACGAGGACCAGAGGTCGCGACTGGCAGAGGCCCTCAGCCGGGTGGCCGGGCGTTCCGTCGAGGTTCGGGTAACGCCGGACCCGTCCCTGATCGCCGGCATGGTGGCGGTCGTGGGAGACCTGCTGGTTGACGGGAGCGTGAGCCACCGACTCGAGCAGCTGAAGATCGACCTATCGAAGCCGGACACGATGACTGGACACACAGGAGAGCGCCGCTGATGGCCGAGCTCGCGATCAATTCCGCCGACATCGCGGCGGTGCTGCGCCGCCACCTCGAGGACGAGACCCTCGGCGTCACCACCGAGCAGGTGGGCCGCATCAGCGAGGTGGGCGACGGCATCGCCCGGGTCACCGGTCTGCCGGGAGCGGAGGTCAACGAGCTGCTCGAGTTCGAGGGCGGCGTCCTGGGCCTGGCCCTCAACCTCGACGAGGAGTCGATCGGTGCTGTCGTCCTCGGCGAGGTCACCCACCTGGAGGAGGAGCAGCTTGTCCGCTCGACGGGCCGCATCCTGTCCGTGCCCGTCGGAGACGGGCTGCTGGGCCGGGTGGTCAACGCTCTGGGCGAGCCCATCGACGGTCGTGGCGCCGTCGCCAGCGACGAGTACCGCCGCCTGGAGATCCAGGCCCCGGGCATCGTCGCCCGCCGTCCTGTCAGCCAGCCCCTCCAGACAGGCATCAAGGCGATCGACTCGATGACCCCCATCGGTCGCGGGCAGCGCGAGCTCATCATCGGGGATCGCAAGACGGGCAAGACCTCGATCACCGTGGACACGATCATCAACCAGCGGGGCCAGGGTGTGAAGTGCATCTACGTGGCCGTCGGCCAGAAGGGCTCCACCGTGGCCCAGACGGTCGCCACGCTCGAGGAGCACGGCGCCATGGAGTACACGGTGGTGGTCAATGCGCCGGCGTCGGATCCGGCCCCGTTCAAGTACCTGGCCCCCTACGGCGGCTGCGCCATCGGTATGCACTGGATGGAACACGGCGACGACGCCCTCATCGTCTACGACGATCTCTCCAAGCAGGCCGAGGCCTACCGACAGATCTCACTCCTCCTGCGCCGGCCTCCCGGACGTGAGGCGTACCCGGGGGACGTCTTCTACCTCCACAGCCGGCTCCTCGAGCGGGCGGCCAAGCTGAACGACGAGCGCGGAGGGGGGTCGCTCACGGCGCTCCCCGTCATCGAGACCAAGGCCGGCGACATCTCGGCCTACATCCCCACCAACGTGATCTCGATCACCGACGGGCAGATCTTCCTCATCACGGACCTCTTCTACGCCGGGGTGCGGCCGGCCATCGACGTAGGCATCTCGGTCTCCCGGGTGGGAGGCCAGGCCCAGGTCAAGGCCATGAAGGCCGTGGCCGGGACCCTGCGCCTCGATCTGGCCCAGTTCCGGGAGCTGGAGTCGTTCGCCACCTTCGGCTCGGAGCTGGACAAGGTCTCCCAGGCCCAGCTCGACCGCGGCTACCGGCTCACCGAGATCCTCAAGCAGCCGCTCAACGCCCCGGTGCCCGTCGAGGAGCAGGTGGTCACCATCTATGCCGCCTCCAACGGCTTCGTCGACGACATCCCGGTGACCGCGGTACAGCGCTTCGAGCGGGAGCTCATCGCCTTCCTGCGCGGCGACCAGTCCGGCGTGCTCGAGCAGATCCGCGACAAGGGCGAGCTGCCCGACGAGGAGACCCTGAACAAGGCCATCTCCGACTTCAAGGCGGGCTTCGATCCCGGCGCGGGTGCGGACACGGCGTCGCCTGACGCCGGCTCCGAGCAGACGGCGGACCGCTAACAGCATGGCCGGCAGTCAGGAGCGCGTCCTCAGGCGACGGATCAGGAGCATCCAATCGACCCGGAAGACCACGCGCGCCATGGAGCTCATCGCCGCCTCCCGCATCGTGCGGGCCCAGCAGCGGATCGCGGGAGGGCGGCCCTACGTGGAGCGCATCGACTCGCTGGCTTCCGATCTGGTCGGCGCGCCGGGCACCGGCCACCACCGTCTCATCGAGCCCCCCGACCCGCTGCGGCGGGTGGCCCTGGTGGTGATCACCTCGGATCGCGGACTTTGCGGCGCATACAACATCCAGGTGCTGAGGATGCTGGAACGGGTGCTGGCCCAGCACCGATCGGAGGGTCACGAGCGCATGCTGGTGACGATCGGGCGAAGGGGCCAGAGCTACCTCCGCTTCCAGGGCTACGACGTCGAGCACGCCGTGCTGGGGATCACCGATCGGCCCACGTACCTGGATGCGCGCCGGGTCGCCGACATGGTCGTCGGGCCGTTCGTGGACGGCGAGGTCGACCAGATCGAGCTGATCTCGACCCGATTCGTCTCCGCCGGGACCCAGCGGGTAGAGCACCGTGTCGTCGTTCCTGTCCCCGGACACCTCGGCCCGGACCAGCAGGACGGTGAGGACGCCGAGGGCCGGGTCGACTACGACGCGGAGCCCTCCGAGGAAGAGATCCTCGACCGTCTGCTGCCGAGCCTGATCGAGGCCCAGTTGTTCCTCGCCCTGCTCGACGCGTCGGCATCCGAGCACGCATCACGCCAGCGGGCCATGAAGGCGGCCACCGACAACGCCGACGACCTGGTCACCACCTTGCGGCGGGTCATGAACCGCGCCCGCCAGGACACCATCACCACCGAGATCATGGACATCGTCGGAGGGGCCGAGGCCCTGCGCCAGGTAGGCAACGGCCACGAGACCGAACCGCGAGAACCCAGGAGCGCCAGCACATGACCACCGTCAGCAACGAGACCGACGTCAAGCGGGCGGACGGCCGCGTCGTCGCCATCGCCGGACCCGTCGTCGACGTGGAGTTCCCGCCCAACGAGCTCCCTGAGATCAACACCGCCGTCGACATGGACCTGGAGCTCGAGGGCGAGCGCATCACGGTCACCGCCGAGGTGGCCCAACAGATCGGCGGGGGCCGGGTCCGCTGCATCTGCTTCAAGCCGACCGACGGGCTGCCCCGGGGGGCGACCGTGCGCAACACGGGGCGCGGTGTCACCGTGCCCGTCGGGGACGCCGTACTGGGACACGTGTTCAACGTGGTGGGCGAGCCCCTCGACACCGATTCCATCGGCGAGGCCGAGGACCATTGGGACATCCATCGTGACCCTCCGGAGTTCGAGGACCTGGAGCCCAGCGTCCAGATGTTCGAGACCGGCATCAAGGTCATCGACCTGCTCGAGCCGTACGTCCAGGGCGGCAAGATCGGCCTGTTCGGCGGGGCCGGCGTCGGAAAGACCGTCCTGATCCAAGAGATGATCCACCGGGTGGCCCAACAGCACGGTGGGGTGTCGGTCTTCGCCGGCGTGGGCGAACGCACCCGGGAGGGGACCGACCTCTGGCTGGAGATGCAGGAGACGGGTGTCATCGAGAAGGCCGCCCTGGTCTACGGCCAGATGGACGAGCCCCCCGGAGTGCGCCTGCGGGTGGGTCTCTCGGCGCTGACCATGGCGGAGTACTTCCGCGACGTGAAGAACCAGGACGTGCTGCTGTTCGTGGACAACATCTTCCGTTTCGTGCAGGCGGGATCCGAGGTGTCCACCCTGCTCGGCCGGATGCCTTCGGCGGTCGGCTACCAGCCCACACTGGCCGACGAGATGGGCGAGCTCCAGGAGCGGATCACCTCGACCCGCGGCCACTCGATCACCTCGATGCAGGCCGTCTACGTGCCAGCCGACGACTACACCGATCCCGCCCCCTTCACCACCTTCACCCACCTCGACGCCACCACGGAGCTCTCCCGCCAGATCGTGTCGCTCGGCATCTACCCTGCCGTCGACCCGCTCTCCTCGACGAGCAACATCCTGGCGCCCGAGATCGTGGGCGACCGCCATTACACCGTCGCCCGCCGCGTGCAGGAGATCCTCCAGCGCTACCGCGACCTCCAGGACATCATCGCCATCCTCGGAATCGACGAGCTCTCGGAGGAGGACCGGGTGGCGGTGTCACGAGCCCGCAAGATCCAGCGCTTCCTGTCCCAGCCGTTCTTCGTGGCCCAGACCTTCACCGGCCTCGAGGGCGTCTACGTGCCGGTCAGCGAGACGGTGGAGTCGTTCGAGTCACTCGTCAACGGTGACCTCGACGACCTGCCCGAGCAGGCGTTCCTCAACGTCGGCGGGGTCGAGGGAGTGCACCAGAAGGCCAAGACCCTGCGAGAAGGCTGATGGCCACGTTTCCAGTCGCGCTGGTCACGCCCGAGCGCATCCTCTTCGACGGGGAGGCCGAGATGGTCACCATGCGCTCGGGCGGCGGCGACATCGCCTTCCTCGCCGGCCACGAGCCGTACGTCTCGACGGTCGAGATCGGCGTGGTGCGCATCGACGTGGGGGAGGGGCAGAGCGAGCGCTTCGCCGCCCACGGTGGCTTCGTCGAGGTCGGCCAGGGTTCGGTGACCGTGCTGTCTGGCGTCGCCGAGCGTCCGGACGAGATCGACGTGGCCCGAGCCCAGCGGGCCAAGGAGCAGGCGGAGCAGTCGGCAAGCGACAGCGACGACGCCGAGGCCGAGGCGGCGCTGCTGCGGGCGAACGCTCGCCTGGAGCTGGCCGGGGAGGGCTGAGCCCGCGCAGCCGCCGGCTATTCGCCGGGGCCGGGCGTCGGCGTGGCCGCACCGGCGGGATAGAACGCATTCGAGTTCGGCTGCGAGGGGTGGCCAGTCCCCGCGGGGCCCACGCCCGTGACGGCCAGCACGTTCTCGGTCACCCGCCGGGTCACGTCGGACGGGCAACCGGACGCTCCCAACGGGCAGGTGTCCCCGAGAGAGGCCACCCAGACGTTGGTACCCGTGGCGAAGACCCCGCCGCCGCTCGGCGCCGTGTAGTAGGTCACGTCGGAGTGGTCGCTCTGGCCGTGACAGGTGAGCGGCGAGTGGGCCAGGATCTGGATGTTGCGGGGGCCCGGCAGGCTGGGGTTGTAGCGGTCGTACTCGCTGCCGACCAGGCCCGACAGCGTGGCTCCGGGCTGCAGTCCGGTCCCGGCGAACACCCACGATGACGGGTCGACGATCACCATGTCGGCCTTGACCGGGTTACAGGTGTACATGTCCCCGATGATCGTGCTCTCGGGCCGGGGGATCGGTGGAGAGGGCCAGTCCGATGTGGCCTCGGCGGGGTCGACCGGGGTGATCGGATCTTCGCTCGCCGACTTGTAGTCGATCTCGTGCCGGTCGGGTCCGAGCGCTGAGGGCTCGAACCGGATGTGGCGGTAGATGGCGTTGGCCCCCAGGAACAACAGGTTGACCCCGTGGTCCCTCGCCGTCTCGACGCCCTGACGCATGACCGAGGACCAGTACTCGTCGTGGCCGAGGGAGATGAGGGCGCGGTGCTGCAGCAAGCGATCGGGCGCCTCGTGCAGGTCGACGTCGGTCGTGTAGGTGACGTCGAGCCCGAGCCGCTCCGCCATCATGACCATGGGCAGCTCGTTGCCGATGAAATCGGCCGCGCCTCCTCCGAAGCGGAAGTCGTACGGGCGGTCGAACGAGACCACCCGCGACCGGTCGGCGAACGCTTCGTCACCTTGGGGCGTCCGACCCTGGTAGAGGTCGTAGCCCCCCCAGAGGTTGTAAGCCTGCCACGTGGTCACGCTGTTCTTGATCACATAGGCAGCCGTGCTCGCGTCGTCCCGCACCGTGAGCGGCACACGGGACTGCTGGTTCCCGCTGCCCACCAGCTTGAACAGGTAGTCACCCGGCGGCCAGGCCGATGTCAGGGTGACCGTCAGCGAGGGCGTCCAGTGCGCCTCGATCATGTTGATGCCGGGGGTGAGCGTGGGCGCGGCCTGCTTCGTCCCGGGCAGCTCGGGCGAGCGCCAGATCAGGCGACCCCCGTCGCCGCCGTACCATCCCATCCGGTACGCCTCGACGTGGAAGTTGGGGGCCACGGTGGAGACGAACAGCTTCACGGTGTCACCACCCGCGGCGCTCACGCGATCCGCGTAGCCCTCGATGGCGCCCGGAGCCTGGTTCGACGTGTTCGCCAGGTTCCAGCCGCGGTCGCCGGGCTTGGCGTTCTCGGCCTTCACCCATCCCGCCGTGACCCCGTCAGGGGTGACCCGGTGGTCGTTGACCAGCAGACCGGACTTCGGCTGGGCCTGATGCTGGGCCCGACCACCTGTCGCCAGATGAATGGACCCCAACACGACCCCGGCCACGACCACTACGGCCACCAGAGCCACTGCCGCTCCACCACGAGATCGCAGAGGGGGCAGGCGCACGGACCGCAGGACATCTGCCGCCCTCCCCCTGAAGCTCACCACGGCGATGCTAACGAGTCATATGTCGACGTCGGGCGCGGGGCCGCGACGAGGGCGTCAACCTCGGCGCCGCCTGGGGTCGGCGGCGGGCCGGGCGGCACGCTGGCGGTCGCCGTCATCGATGGAGATGACCTCCGCCAGTCCGGCGGCCTCGTCGCCGTCGCGTGCCACCACGGGGCGGGCCCCCCGGTGAGTGATCTCGGTGTCCGGAGGCGGCTCGTCCCCCGTGCCGTCACCGTCGGCGAGGTTCCCCTGCCGGCGCAACCCGGGATGGAACAGGGTGTAGAGGGCCACACCCAGCCCCGCGGCGGCGAACGGGATGACCGCGTTGCCATGCCGGGTGAACAAGGGATAGAGCACGAACCCGGAGAGGATGGCCGTCCATGCCCACAGGATGAGAACCGATCTGCGGTGCCCGTGGCCCAGGCGGATCAGCCGGTGATGGAGATGGTCCTTGTCCGGCGTCGAGACGCCCGAACCGCGGGCCATGCGCCGCACGATGGCGAAGGCGGTGTCGAGGATCGGCACGCCGAGGATGAAGAACGGGATGAACAGGGGGGCAAAGAAGAAGTAGGTCTCGCCACTGACGTCGGGGGTGCGACCTCCGACGACCATGGTCGACGCGGCCATGAGCAGACCGAGGAACATGGCCCCGGCGTCTCCCATGAACACCTTGGCCCGGTGGAAGTTGTGGGGCAGGAAGCCCACGCACACCCCGGCGGCGAGGATGGCGATCAGAGGGCCGATGTTGCTGGTCGACAGCACGCCCAGATCGACCAGGCGCTCGCCGTAGACGAAGAAGGCGCCGGCGGCGATGGCGATGATGCCCGCGGCCAGGCCGTCGAGCCCGTCGATCAGGTTGACGGCATTGGCGATCCCGACGACCCATAACACCGTCAGCAGCGGGGTGAGATCGGGCGACAGCACGATGAAGCCGGCGAAAGGAACCTTGAAGTTGAACATGGTGACGCCCAGGAAGTACAAGACGCTGGCGGCCAGCACCTGACCGGCGACCTTGGCCGGCGCCGACACATTGCGGAGGTCGTCGATCAGGCCCACCATGAAGATGATCGACGCCCCGAGGACGACGCCGAGCGGCTCGGAAGAGCTCTGGAAGATCGGCTTGAACTGAGGCAGCTGCGAGGCCACCCCCATGGCGATCAGAAAGGCCAGGAACATGGCCGCGCCGCCGACCGTCGGCGTCGGGCGATCGTGTACCCGGCGGGCATCGGGCTGCGCCACGGCGCCCACCCGCAGCGCCAGCCGACGCACGACGAACGTCAGGCCGTACGTCCCGAGGGCCGCCACGGCCAGGACGGCGACGTAGTCGAGCACCTCTGATCCTCTAGGGCGCCAAGTGGGGGTAGGGCCGGAACTTGGCACACAGCACCCTCACCTCGTCGGCCACCGCCGCCAGGGCCGACTCGTCTCCCCGAGCCCGCAGCGCCCGGCCCACCAGGCCAGCCACCTCACCCATCTCCGGCTCAGTCATGCCGGCCGTGGTCATCGCCGGGGTGCCCAGGCGCAGCCCGCTGGTGACGAAGGGCGAGCGGGGGTCCCCGGGGATCTGGTTGCGGTTGCAGGTGATCCCGGCGCCGTCCAGGACCTCCTGGGCGAGCTTGCCGGTCAGCTCGGGATCGAAGCTACGGAGGTCCACCAGCACGAGGTGGTTGTCCGTACCCCCGGACACCAACCTGAACCCTTCGCTCTCCAGGGCCAGGGCCAGGGCGCGGGAGTTGGCGACGATCTGGGTGGCGTAGGCGCGGAACGAGGGCTGGGCGGCCTCGTTGAAGGCGACCGCCTTGGCCGCGATGACGTGCTCGAGGGGCCCGCCCTGCAGCCCCGGGAAGACGGCCCGGTCGATGTCCGCCGCCAGCTCGGCCCGGCACAGGATGGCCCCACCCCGGGGACCCCGCAGGGTCTTGTGGGTGGTGAAGGTGACGACGTCGGCGAACGGTGTCGGGTTCGGGTGCACACCAGCAGCGATGAGCCCGGCGGGATGGGCGGCGTCACAGAGGAACCGGGCGCCGACCTCGTCGGCGATGGCGCGGAAGGGCTCCGGATCGATGGTTCGTGGGTAGGCGGTGGCCCCGGCCACGATGAGCTTCGGCCGCTCGGCCCGCGCCAGCTCGGCTACCTGGTCGATATCGATGCGCTCTCCCGACCCGTCCGGCCGAGCGGGCGTCACGCCGTAGGCGACGAAGCGGTAGCGCTGACCGCTGAAGTTGACCGGCGACCCGTGGGTGAGGTGGCCACCCTGGTCGAGCCGCATGGCTAGCACGGTGTCGCCCGGCTCCAGCAGGGCCATGTAGGCGGCGTCGTTGGCGCTGGCACCCGAATGGGGCTGGACGTTGGCGTGGTCGGCGGCGAACACACGCTTCACCCGCTCGCGGGCGAGGTCCTCGACGTCGTCGACGACACGATTTCCTCCGTAGTACCGCTTGTGCGGGTACCCCTCGGAGTACTTGTTGGTGAGGACCGAACCGGTCGCCGCCATCACCGCCCGGGACGCGAAGTTCTCCGACGCGATGAGCTGGAGCGTCGTCTGCTGTCGGTCGAGCTCGCGCTCGAGCAGCTGCTCGAGCTCGTGGTCCTCGACCGCGCCGCGCCTCTCTCGATCTTCTCTCATCAGGCTCCCATTCTCACCAGAGCGACCAGTGCCGACACCAGCTCGGAGAGCTCCGCCGCCGTCGCCTCGTACCCAGACCGTGGGCCGCCGATCGGGTCGGCGACATCATCAGCGCGGGACGCACCCAGCAACTCCGAGTGGGTGCGATCGGCGGCCACCTTCGCCAGCCATTCGTCCAGCGACTGGCCCCTCGCCCACGGACCTGCCGGCTCCGCGCGGCGAACGAGCTCCTTGAGGGTGAAGGAGTTGGGCCAGGCGGCGGGGTCGATCAGGGCGACCTCCCGGACGTGCTGTCGAGCCATGCCGAGGACAAGATCAGCGCCTGCCACGAGGGGATCCGACAGTCGCCGGCTGCGATGGTGCGAGATGTCGATGCCGCGCGCCGCCATCGCGGCCACCGCCTCGGGGGCGGCGGGAGACCCGGCGTCCAGCACACCTGCCGACCGAATGCCCGCCTCGATGCCGAGGCCCTCCAGCCGGTGGCGGAGCAGGCCTTCGGCCATGGGAGATCGACAGATGTTCGCCGTGCAGACCAGGAGGACGTCGATCCTGGCAGTGTACCGGCGCCCCTGCGACGGCTACGGTTGCCCGGCGGCCCCAGCGCTGCGTCACCAGGAGGTCCGCTCCCCCGTGAATCCAGACCCTCGCGCCCCCGTCATCGTCGGGGTGGGTCAGAGCCTGCGCCGGCCCGACGCCTCCTCGGATCTGACCGTCCTGCCCGATCCGGCCACCATGATGGCCGACGCCCTGCGCGCCGCCGGCGAGGACAGCGGCACCGGGGACCGCCTGCTGCGGGCCGCCGACAGCGTTCGGGTGGTCGACACCCTCTCCTGGCACTACCCGAACCCGGCGGCGTTGATCGCCTCCGCCCTCGGCGCCGATCCCGGTGAGACCATGCGCTCGGTCCCTGGCGGCAACGGGCCGCAGCTGCTGGTGAACGACGCCGCCGAGGCCATCGCCGCCGGCCGCGCGGACGTCGCCCTGGTAGCCGGGGCCGAGGCCATTCAAACTCGGCTCCGGGCTCGGCAGGGTGGACCCGAGGGCTCCCGGCTGCGGTTGTCCTGGGCCCAGCAGCCCCCCGAGACCCCCGGGCCCCGCCTGCTCGGCCACGATCGGCCGGGCGTCAGCGACGCCGAGGCGGCCCGTTCCCTCGCCCTGCCCGTCCAGGTCTACCCCGTGTTCGAGAATGCCCTCCGGGCGGCAGCGGGCGAAGGGATCGAGGAGCACCAGGCCCGGGTGTCGCGGCTGTGGGCCCGGTTCTCGGCCGTCGCCGCCCGCAACCCCTATGCCTGGTCCCCGGCCGAGCGCAGCGCCGAGGAGATCCGTACGCCGTCGGCCCACAACCGCCTGATCGGCTTTCCCTACCCGAAGCTCATGAACGCCAACATCCAGACCGACCAGGCCGCCGCCCTCGTGCTCTGCTCCGTCGAGGCGGCCCGCGCCGCCGGCGTGTCGCCGGATCGCTGGGTGTTCGTGTGGAGCGGGTCCGAGGCCGAGGACCACTGGTTCATCTCGGAGCGGGCCGACCTCCACTCCTCCCCCGCCATTCGACTGGCCGGCCGGACCGCACTGGATCTCGGCGGGATCGGGATCGACGACGTCGCCCACGTGGATCTGTACTCCTGCTTCCCGTCGGCGGTGCAGATCGCCGCGGCCGAGCTGGGACTCGGTCTGGACGAACCCGATCGTCCCCTGACCGTCACCGGCGGGCTCACGTTCGCCGGCGGGCCCGGCAACAACTACGCCACGCACGCCATCGCCACCATGGTGGAGCGACTGCGGGCCGCCCCTGCTTCCCTCGGCCTGGTCACGGCCCTGGGCTGGTTCGCCACCAAGCACGCCATCGGCGTGTACTCGACTGAGCCGCCGGCGGCGGGATACCGCCGACGCTCACCCCAGGCCGAGGTGGACGCCCTGCCGGGCAGGTCGCCGGTGGCCGACCACGAGGGACCGGTGACCGTGGAGTCCTACACGGTGATGCACGAGCGGGACGGCTCGCCCAGCCTCGGGATCGTGGCCTGCCTGCTGCCCGACGGCCGCCGGGCCTGGGGCAACGTGACCGATCCGGTCCTGCTCAAGGACATGACGCTCGACGAGCAGTGCGGACGCCCGGCGGTGCTGCGCTCGGGGGGCGTGCTCGAGCTCTCTTGAGCAACCGGGGCCACGGGTCCTCCGGCTCACGCCAACGTGGCCTCGATCTCGGCCCAGGGGATGCGCCCCCGACGTAGGCATTTCGGTTCCTCACCGGTGCAGTCGGCGACGGTGGAGGGCAGTCCCGTGCACGGTCCACCGTCGAGCACCACCTCGACCGAGTCACCGAACGCCCCTCCCACCTCGGCGGCCGTGGCCATGGTGGGCTCACCGTGGAGGTTGGCGCTGGTGGTCGCCAGAGGGCCGTGCCGGCGGCACAGCGCCAGCGGCACGGGATGGTCGGGGCAGCGCACGCCGACCGTGGCCTCGTCGTCACCGAGGTCGGCTTCCAGGTCGGGCCGGCGCGGCAGCACGAGCGTGAGCGGCCCTGGCCAGAAGCGGGCCATGAGCACCTCGCCCACCGGGGGCACCGCGGTCGCCACGGTCAGCACCTGATCGGCGCTGGTCACCAGGAGCGGAAGGTCGACGGTGCGAGGCCGTTGCTTGAGGGCGAAGAGCCGATCGGCGGCGCCAGGACGGTACGGGTCGACGGCCAACCCGTAGACCGTGTCGGTCGGCACGGCCACGACCCGGCCCTCGTCCAGGGCGTGGAGCGCGGCGTTCACCGACGCCTCGGGCGGAGGTGAACCCAGGGCGGCCAGGAGAGGCACTAGCCGAGCCTAAGCGCGGAAGCGCCTGCGGCCATGTCCTAAGACCGGCCTCCCGGGCCGGTCCTACCGACCACCGCCCGCGGCCGGCCCGACAGATCAGGGTGGACGTGCACCTCGGCGAAGCCCGCGTCCCGAGCCAGTGACGCCGCCGCCGCTTCGTGGTGCGGGGCGATCTCGACCACCGCCGCGCCCCCGGCCTCCAGCCATTCGGGCGCCCCGGCGAGCACCTCGCCCACCGCTTCCAGCCCGGAAGGCCCCGCCACGAGGGCCTCACGGGGCTCCCAGCCCGCCACCTCGGTGGGGAGCTCGGCGACCTCGGCTTCGGCCACGTAGGGCGGGTTCGACACCACCACCGACAGCCGCCCGCGCAGCGCGGCGGGCAGGGCCGAGAACCACGAGCCGCGAGCCAGCCTGACGCGGGTGGCCGCCATGCCGCCCAGCCCGGCGAGGTTGGCCCTGGCCACCGCCAGCGCCGCCTCGGAGCTGTCCGTCGCCCACACCTGCACCCCTGGCACCTCGGCCGCCAGGGCGAGGGCGATGGCGCCCGAGCCGGTGCCGAGGTCGGCGACCACAGGCTCTGTCGCTGGCCTCTGGGGCCGGCCGGGCCCGGTCGCTGGCCTCTGGGGCCGGGCGGGCCCGGTCGCTGGACCGGGCGCTGGCCCGCGGGCCCGGACCACCTCGGCCAGAGCCAGCTCGACGACCTGCTCGGTCTCTGGCCGGGGGATGAGCACGCGGGCGTCGACCATCAGGTCGAGCGACCGAAACGCCCATCGCCCCAGGACATACTGCAACGGCTCACCTGATTGTCGCCGAATCACCATGGCCTCGAAGTTCGCGGCCGCCCGCGGGGGCGCGGGATGGTCGAGGGCGAGAGTCCATTCCGCCCCCTCGAGACCGGAGGCCTCCTCGAGGATCCGGCGGGCGTCGATGTCGGAATCGAGGCGGCGGCGGGCCCGCTCCAGCAGGTCGCGCCAGGTGTCGGCGCTGCTCAGGCGTCGCCTCGCAGCTGCCGGGCCCGCTCGTCGGCCAGCAGCGCGTCGGTGATCTCCTCGAGCTCGCCCATCAGGATCCGGTCGAGCTTGTGGAGGGTCAGGTTGACGCGATGGTCGGTGACCCGGTTCTCCCGGAAGTTGTAGGTGCGGACCTTCTCGGAGCGGCCCCCGCCGCCCACCTGGCTCCGCCGTTGCTCGGAGAGCTCCGCGGCCTGGCGGTCCTGCTCGGCCTTGAGCAAGCGGGCCCGCAGCACCCGCATGGCCTTGGCCCGATTCTGGATCTGGCTCTTCTCGTCCTGCATCGACACCACGATGCCGGTTGGCAGGTGGGTCACCCGCACGGCCGAGTCGGTGGTGTTCACCGACTGCCCACCCGGCCCGGTCGAGCGGTACACGTCCACCTTGAGCTCGTTGGGGTCGACGTTGATGTCGACCTCCTCGGCTTCGGGCAGCACGGTCACGGTGGCCGAGGAGGTGTGGATGCGACCCTGTGACTCGGTCACCGGAACCCGCTGGACCCGGTGGGGCCCTCCCTCGTGCTTGAGCTGGCGCCAGGCGTCGTCGCCCTTGACCTGGAAGGTGATCTCGTTGTAGCCGCCGCGCTCGGAGGGATCCGACCCCAGCACCTCGACCTGCCAGCCCATGCGCTCGGCATAGCGGGCATACATGTCGGCCAGATCCTTGGCGAAGAGGTTGGCCTCTTCGCCGCCTTCGGCTCCTCGGATCTCGACGATGACGTCCTTGCCGTCGAAGGGATCACTCGGCAGCAACAGGAGCCGCAGCTCCTCCTCGATCCTCGCCACCTTGGCCTCGGCCTCGTCCACCTCGGCCCTGGCGTCCTCCCGCTCCTCGCCCCCCGCCTCGGTGAGCATGTCCCTGGCCGCCTCGAGGTCCCCAGTGGCGCCCTGGAGGTCGCGGTATGCGCCGACGACCCCTTCCAGCTCCTTGTGCCGGCGGGCGGTGTCCTTCAGCGCGTGTTGGTCGGACACCACGCTGGGATCAGCCAAGCGGGACAACAGCTCCTCGTACTCCGCCTCGAGCTCAGCCAGGCGTTCCAGCACGGAGTCAGGTTACGGTCTGGCGGGCCGCCGGCGGCGGCGCGTCAGGACCGGGCCTTCCCTTGACCCTGCTTTGCGCCCGGACGGCGGCCGTAGCGCCGCTCGAAGCGCTCCACGCGGCCGCCGGTGTCCACCAGCTTCTGCCGGCCGGTGTAGAAGGGATGACAGACGTTGCACAGCTCGACGTGGAGATCGGGCTTCGTCGAGCGGGTGGTGAACGTGTTCCCGCACGAACACCGCACCGTCGCATCGACGTACTCGGGATGGATCTCGGTCTTCATACTTGCTCCAGTGTAAGGGTCCGTACAGTTGAACACGGCTGGTGCCACGAACGTTCCCCGGCGGTCAGCCCGGCGGATTGGGCCCCTTGGCGATGTCCGCCAGGAACTCCTCGTTGCTCCTCGTGCTCTTGATCTTGTCCATCAGCAGCTCGAGCCCGGCGGCGGCGCTGCCCTCGTTGCCGAGCGCGTTGAGGACTCGGCGCAGCTTCCACACCTGCTGGAGCTGCGAACGATCGAACAGCAGCTCCTCGTGTCTCGTGGAGCTGGCGTTGACGTCGATGGCGGGATAGATCCGGCGCTCCGCCAGCTTGCGGTCGAGGCGGAGCTCCATGTTGCCCGTGCCCTTGAACTCCTCGAAGATGACCTCGTCCATACGCGACCCGGTCTCGACGAGGGCGGTGGCGAGAATGGTGAGCGATCCACCCTCCTCGATGTTGCGGGCCGAGCCGAAGAACTTCTTCGGCGGGTACAGGGCCCCGGAGTCGACGCCACCCGACATGATGCGCCCCGTGGCCGGCTGGGCCAGGTTGTAGGCCCGAGCCATGCGGGTGATGCCATCGAGGATGATCACGACGTCGGTGCCCTGCTCGACGAGGCGTTTGGCCCGCTCGATGGCGAGCTCCGAGACGAGGGTGTGCTCGTCCGACGGACGGTCGAAGGTAGAGGCGACAACCTCGCCCTTCACGGACCGCTTCATGTCGGTGACCTCCTCGGGCCGCTCGTCCACCAGCAGCACCATCAGGTGCACCTCGGGGTGGTTGGCCTCGACGGAGTGGGCGATCTGCTTGAGCACCGTCGTCTTGCCCGCCTTCGGCGGCGACACGATGAGGCCCCGCTGGCCCTTGCCCACCGGTGAGAGGAGATCCACGATGCGAGCCGTCATGTTGGCCGTGTCGCCGGGCACCTCGAGGTTGAACCGGGAATCGGGGAAGAGCGGCGTGAGGTCCTCGAAGCGCGGGCGTTGACGAGCGTCGTCCGGGCTCATGTTGCTCACCGAGTCGATCCGCAGCAGGGCGGGGTACTTCTCACTGCTGGCCGCAGGCCGACTGGTCCCCTCGACGAAGTCGCCCTTGCGCAACGCGAAACGGCGCACCTGGCTGATCGAGACGTAGACGTCCTTCGAGCTGGGCAGGAACCCGTTGGTACGGAGGAACCCGAAGCCCTCGTCCCGCAGATCGAGCAGGCCCTTCACGGGCACCGGCTCACCCTGGAACTGACCCTCCTGGGCTCCCTGCTGTCCCTGGAGGTCCCGATCACCGCGGTCCCGATCACCGCGGTCCCGGTCACCGCGGTCCCGGTCCCGATCGCGGCCCCGGCGGCGGCGGGTCCGACGGTTGCCGGGCTCGCCCGTCGCGTCGTGCCCCGGGGAGTTGGCGGTCTGCCCACCCCGGCCGTTGACGCTACCGCCCTGCCGCTGGTTCCGCGGCGGTCCGCCCGCCGCGCCCCGCTGGCCCCTGGCGTCACCGTCTCCGGCGGCGGGCTCGGCGCCCGTCTCACCCGGGCGACCCGCTTCCTGCACCGGGTCGCCCCCACTGCCGGGTTCGAGGGGTGTGGCGGCATCTCCCGAGCCCGAGCCTCTGGTCATCTCGTCTTCGTTGTCCGCCCTCTCCTTCCCCTTGCTCCCGCCGGGCCCGGCGGCCACGGCCGGCACTCCTGGCTGGGTCGAGCCGTCCTCGCCGTGGCTGCCGTCCGGACCGGCCCCATCGGCGTTCGGCCCGTCCGCAGCGGCCGTCTCCAGGGCGGCCACGTCGGCGCTGGCCTCCGCCGGGTCGCCGGCCGTGTCGCCCGAGCGGCCGTTGGCGCCGTCACCTCGAGACTTCGTCGACCTGGCCTTCGGTCCGTCGCCAGCAGCGCCGTCACCACTCGATGCCACCTCGACACCGGTGGCCCGCAGGATCTGATCGATGATGTCAGCCTTCTTGGCCCGGGAGCCGGGCTTCAACGACATCGCCTCGGCTATCGCGTGGAGCTCGTCTCGTTCTTTGCGCTCCAGGACCGAGCGCTCGAGCTGTTGCTCTCCACTCATCGAGCACCTCTTTTGTGTTTGTGCAGTG
>DASXCO010000242.1 GCA_036491125.1 Acidimicrobiales bacterium
GTGGGCGCTGAGGGACTCGAACCCCCGACCTGCTGGTTGTAAGCCAGCTGCTCTGACCAGGCTGAGCTAAGCGCCCGACGATTTGTCGTAGACCCACCACTACGTCATACACTCTCCGCCACGTTTGGGAAGCGATCCACCAGGTTAGTAATGCAGTGCCAACGGCGAGCACCCCAGCAATCTTCGCACTACGGACGTTGCCGACATGCATGATGCAGACCAGTTGATCAATCCGCTCGGGCCCGCGCCCCGGTTCGCGACCACCTTTCGAGGCTACGACCGGAGTCAGGTCGACTCGTGGCTCCGAGACCACGCGGGCGAGCTGGCGGAGGTCGTTGACCCTCTTGCCGCGACCACCCGTCGACAACAAGCCCTCGAGTCACGGTTGGCCGAGCTCCAGCTCGAGTCGTCAACCGCACCAGACCCGGCAGACGAGCTATCACCGCAGTCGCTCGCCGCCTTCGTTCTCGGCCGGGCTGACGACATCGCCAGCGAGCTGCCCGACCACATCGTCCGAGACGCCGAGACGGAGCGGCGGCAACTCGAGACGACGAGCACGCGGGCGATCCAGATCGCTCGTGCCCGGTCGGCTCAGATCATCGGCGCGGCGCAACGTGATCTCGACCGCGTCGCCTCGAGCGTCGACGAGGCTCGCAGGCAGATCGAGGTGCTCCGCGAGCAGGCCGACGCCACGGCGAGGGCGAGGGTGCAGCGCACGTGGCAAGAGGCCTCTACTGCGATCGCCGATCTCGAGGTCGAGCTGGCGGGACTCAGGGCCGAGCGTCACGCCGTGGTCTCCGAGCTGTCCCAGCTCGAAGAGGAGATCGAGGAGTCGAGAGCACAGCTCCGCAAGAGACACGCCATCGACGTCGACGAGGTGCAGCCGCTGGACAGACTCGAGCTCCAGCCGGAGCGTCGCCGCTGGGCCCTGATGCCTGTCGAATGGTGATGGTCGCGCCCGTGGTTCGGCCGGCAGCGACAGAGCGCCTCGGGCGGCCTAGCTGCCGACCGGGACCTCGAGGGCCTCGCTCCCCGTCAGCCATGGGCGGCCGGCCGCCGCCAACGAAGACCACTTCTCGAGGTCGTCGCCACTCTGGCCCAGGTCCTCCGGAGTGGGCCCGAACCGGTCGGCCAGCGGCTGCAGGGCCGCGGTGTCGAAGTGGTAGCAGGCGGCGGCGTTGCCGCCCAACATTTGCCAGGTCTCGTCCACGGGGATGTCATGGAAGGCGCTCCGCAACCACTCGCGAGTGTGCGGCCAGGTGCCCTCGGGATGCGGGAAGTCGTTGCCCCACATGAGGTTGCCGACACCGATCTCGTAGCGTCGAGCCAGCTCCCGACGGCGGGTGTTGGAGGCCCCGATGAAGCAGTTGCGGTCGAAGTACTCGCTCGGCCGCATGCTGAGGTGCGACGTCAGCTGCTTGCCCAGCTTCTTGGCTGCGTGTTCCCGGTCGTACACGATGTCCGAGGTCCACAACAGATCGGGTGCCCAGAAGGCTCCGCACTCGGTTGTCACGAAGCTCAGCGCAGGGAAGCGCTCGAAGACCCCAGCCCAGAGCAGGAACCACAGGGGCCGGATCGACCACCACCGGACCTCGGCCACGTAGATCCCCACGTGCTCGCCGTAGGACGCCCGGTCGGCCGCCCCCGAGTGCACGTGCACCGGCATCTCCAGGTCCTCGCAGGCAGCCCAGACGGCGTCGTACTTCTTGTCGTGGTAGGGCTCGTGTGGCTGCCACATCGACGGGATCAGGATCCCGCCGCGCAGCCCCGACTTGCGCGCCCGGTGGATCTCGGTCACGGCCGCATCCACGTCGAAGATGGGCACGATGGCGACCCCGGCCCGCCGCACCAGGTTGGTCGAGCACAGCTCGGCCAGCCAGCGGTTGTGCGCACGGGCCCCGGCCATCAGCAGGTCGGTGGGGACGTCAGCAGTGGCGGCGAGGCCGGCACCGAACGGCGCCGACGCCCCGCCGGTCACGGCGTCGGCGTCGGGGAAGATGACCTCGCCGACGACCCCATCGGCGTCGAGCTCCCGGTCGCGCCGGGCGGCGTCCCAACCTCCGCGCAGGCCTTCGGCGTTCTCGCTCTCCCACTCCTCGGCGAACTCCTCGTTCCGCAGCCCCCGCTCGGCCAGGTCGGCCTCGACCGCGGCGCGCGCCGTGAGGTATTGCCCGAACGGCTCCCGATACTCAGGGTCCAGCCACTCCCGGTACTCCTCGCTGGGCAGCCCGGCATGGCAGTCCGACGAGATCACCATGTACCTGCTCATGCGTGTGCTCCTTCCGCGGACACCAGCGGCGTCGTCATCCCGGTACCGCCCGCAGGTAGGTCGGGTTCTCCCGCTTCAGCATCGACTCGGCCCGACCCTGGATCTGGCTGTCGGTCTGGGCGCTCGAGGGCAGGATCCAGAAGTCACGGGCCACGACGGC
>DASXCO010000243.1 GCA_036491125.1 Acidimicrobiales bacterium
GTGGTGGTGCTGGTGGGCGTGATCGGCCTGCTGGCCGGGTTCTCGTTGCCCGGAGTCTTCACCGAGTGGAGGTTGGGGCGCCGCCTGCCGGACGGTGACGCTCCCGATGACACGGCCCGTGGCCGCTCGCGCCGAGTCCGCCGGCGCCGAGTCCGCCCGCACCGAGTCCGCCGGCGAGGCGGCGCCCGTGCGGACCGGGGCGCCGCCGCGAAGGGGCGAGCCATGACGGGTGACTGGGCCGAGCCGCAGAGCGACTTCGACAGGCTGTTCACTTCAGAGGACCGCCTGGAGCTCGAAGCCGCCTTCGCGGAGGCGCACACCGAGGAGCTCGAGCAGCTGCGAGCGTTGGCCTCGGAGGCGGCGGCCAGGCTGAGGAGCTCGGCCGTACCCGTCCACGAGGTCTGTTCGATCGGCGCCGGGCACCGGGCCGAGACACTGCGGGTGCGGTTCGCCGACGGGACCACGGTGGTGCTGTCCTGCCGCGGCTCCTCGGGGTCGTATTGGGTGCAGGCACTACGGCGCCAGATCCTGCTGGGCAGCGTCGTCCTCGACCGGATGACGTTCGGCCTCGCCGGTCCCGTCGTCGTGTTCGGGACGCCAGCCGGAGAGGTGTTCGTGATGGCGGACCTGATCACGATCGGGTCCTAGAGGCGGTCGGGGGCCCGGAACCGGATCACGCCGGCCCCTGAAAACACCAACGGCGCCCTAACGGGCGCCGTTGGTGGAGCGAACCAGGCGGCGGATCCTGGCGCTCTGCGGAACCAGCTTGGCGGGCACTGGTTCCCGGCCAGCTGGACTACCCAAGGGTGTGAGCGCTCAAACAGCGCGTCCCGAAATTGCGGAACAACCGCTGAGCTGGGCGCCGGCATCCCGACCGCGGATCCCTCCTGAGGGTGAGCCCCGGTCACCGTGAGGAAGGACCGCCCCCCACCGAGCGCGGCTACGGCGTCGGGTCGGGCTGCTCCTGCGAGATGTCGTCCTCGTCGAGCTCCGGGACACGATCCCGGGCCCGGGTCGACTCCAGGAGGGCCGACGAGACCTTCGGGAGCGTGTCGGTCAGCGGCATCATCTTGTCGAGCCCCGTGATCTCGAGGGACCGCCGCACCGCGGTGGTCGGCCCGGCCAGCACGAGGCCGCCGCCGGCCTGCTGCAGCCTCTTGTGGGCCACGGCCAGCACGGCCAGCCCGGTCGAGTCCATGAAATAGACGCCGCTGAGATCGACCACGAGGTTCAGCCGGCCCTGCTCGGTCATCTCGGCCAAGGTCGCAGCGAGCCGCGGCGCGGTGGCGCAGTCGACCTCGCCCCACACGAAGACGATCGCCTTGGACTCCTCCACCCAGGTGCCGACCTGAAACCGGGGCAGGACTCGCGCTGCCGGCTCCGTGACCTCGTGATGTCGCACAGTGCGCTGGGACCTCCCAGGCGAGGATGAGACGCCACACGATAGGTCCTGGACGGAGGGCGGGAAAGGGTATGCGGGGTGGTATCGGGGCTTCCCTCCCAGGCGGTACGGGTCGGATGGTCCGCTGGCGCGGAGATTGCCTGTGGATTTCTCGCCCGTTGCTGTGCATATCGACGGTTTCGGGCCTAGCCTTGACGAGCGGGGCGGGAGGAGGAGCCGTGGGGCTGGCGTCTAAGGTGGGTTCGGCGGGGGGCCGGGTAGCTCGTCACCGATCACATCAGCAGCATTCGGCAGGAGCTGGCGGTGAGGGCGACGGCGGCGAGGTGGCGCCATCCGGGCGACGAGAACACCGCCGACGAGGCCTGGTCCCATTTCCGTGGACGCGGACGACAGCCGAAGGAGAGCTTATGGCGGAGCAACAGCAGGCAGTGAAGGTCCTGGGCGAACGCCAGGCCACGGCGCCCGAGCCCGCCCCCACAGGGGAGAAGCACGACGTGCGGGTCTTGAGTGGCGGCGGCGCGGTGGTCCCGAAGCCTCCCACCGTGACGCTCATGGTGCAGGCCGAGGTGGAGGTCGAGACGGATCGGCTGGCTGGGAACGCCCTGACGAGGGAGGAAGCCTCGGCGTATGTCGATCGGGCGCACCCGGCGGTGCAAAAGCTGGCCGCCCAGCTGGTCGACGACGACCCATCCGCTCGGGTCCGGGTGACGGTGGGCCCCTACGTGGTGAACAAGCGCGGCAGTTGGTCCTCCTGACCGAGGGGCACCTCGACCTGGTCTGACGCCATCGGCCTGCCCGAATGGGGTTGCCGGGCGATCGCGCCGGTCCCTAGCCTTCCCGCGGCTCTACCAGTGGGGTGGGCGCCGCGTTTGCGCTGGGTTCTGTTTCGGTCGGCCTGACCGGCATCGGCGCTCTCGGTCGCACTCGAGGAGGTTGCTGGATGCGAGCGCTGGTGCAGCGGGTCCGCCGGGCCCGGGTCGTCGTGGGAACCGAGGTCTTGGGGGAGATCGGTCCAGGACTGTGTGTGCTGGTGGGTGTCACCCACTCCGATGACGAAGCCACGGCCCGCCGACTGGCCGAGAAGGTCTGGTATCTGCGTATCCTCGGAACTGACGGGCAGATGGACCGGTCACTGGCCGACATCGGCGGTTCAGTGCTAGTGGTCAGCCAGTTCACGCTGTACGGCGACGTGTCTCGCGGACGACGACCGTCCTGGGCCGGTGCCGCACCCGCAGATCGGGCCGAACCGCTGGTGACCGCCTTCGGCCAGGCCCTCGTGGGTCTGGGGGCGAACGTGGAGACGGGCACGTTCGGCGCCATGATGGATGTCGAGCTCGTCAACCACGGTCCGGTGACGATGTTGCTCGAAGTGGAGGGTTGCGGATGACGTTCGACCTGCGGGCCACGGTGGCTGAGCGAAGGGGAGAGGACTTCCGCCTGCACTCGGCGCACCTCAACCCGCAGATGGTCAAGGTGCTCCGCACCATCGGCTTCGATCGCTTCTACGAGCGGGGCGAGGGGTGTTATCTCTTCGACCGGGACGGCGCCCGCTACCTCGACCTCCTCGCCGGGTTCGGTGTCTTCGCCCTGGGAAGGTCGCATCCCGTGTTGAAGCAGGCGCTCCACGACGCCCTCGACGCCGACCTCGCCAACCTGGTGCAGATGGACTGCTCGCTGCTGTCGGGTCTGTTGGCCGAAGCGCTGCTCGACCGGGTCCCCGCTCAGGTTGACCGCTGTTTCTTCACCAGCAGCGGGGCCGAAGCGGTGGAGGGTGCCATCAAGTTCGCCCGCCGGGCGACGGGTCGAACGCGGATCATCTACTGCGACCACGCCTTCCACGGGCTGACCAACGGCGCCCTGTCGGTGAACGGGGGGAGCGAGTTTCGTGAAGGGTTCGGGCCCCTGCTGCCCGGCTGTGTCGAGGTGCCCTTCGGGGATGCCGACGCCCTGGACGCCGAGCTCGCCAAGGGTGACGTGGCCGCCTTCATCGTCGAGCCGATACAGGGAAAGGGAGTGCATCTTGCGCCCGACGGGTACCTCGCTCGGGCCCGGGAAGCGTGCTCGCGCCACGGAGCCCTGCTCGTGATCGACGAGGTGCAGACCGGCCTCGGTCGCACGGGCAGGTTCCTGGCCCTGGAGCATTGGGAGGCGCAGCCGGACATGATCACCGTGGCGAAGGCGCTCTCAGGTGGCTACATGCCCGTGGGGGCGCTCCTCTGCCGAGCTGACATCTTCGACAGCGTCTTCGATCACATGGAGCGGGCCGTCGTGCACAGCTCGACGTTCGGGGAGAACGAGCTGGCCATGGTGGCCGGTCTGGCCACGCTTCGTGTCCTCGACGACGAGCGCCTGGTGGAGCGGGCCGACGCGACCGGTGAGGCGTTCATGTCGGCGCTCGAGCCGATGGTCGAGAAGTTCGAGTTGGTGCGGGCCGTGCGCGGCAAGGGCCTGATGATCGGCATCGAGTTCGGTGAACCCCGGTCACTCGGGCTGCGATCGAACTGGCGGATGATGGAGCGGCTGAGGCCCGGCCTGTTCACGCAGATGATCGTCGTGCCGATGCTCCACCGCCACCGCATCCTCACCCAGGTGGCCGGGGACAACATGAACATCCTCAAGATCCTTCCTCCGCTGGTGGCGGGGCAGGAGGAGGTCGACCACTTCGTCGACGCGTTCCAGGACGTAGTGGCCGACGCGCATCGCTATCGCGGACTGGTGTGGGATTTCGGACGGACGGTCGCCAAGAGCGCGCTCAAGCGCGAGACGGTCTGAGCATCCGGCCCCATGACGAGCCCGCTCGGCGACTCCGACCCGGTCTGTGTCACCGGTGCCACCGGCTTCATCGGGTCGGCCATCGTCAGGGCGCTCGCGGGGCGTGGCTGTGCGGTGCGGGCGATGGTCGAGCCTGCCGTCGACCAGGCCAACCTCGAGAAGCTCGACGTCGAGGTGGTCGAGGCTGACGTGCGCGATGGCGATGCCGTTCGTCGGGCCCTCACGGGCATCCGCGTCGTGTTCCACACCGCGGCGCTCTACCGGTTCTGGGCGCGGCGGCCCGAGCTCTTCTACGAAGTCAACGTCGGCGGCACGCGCAACGTGCTGGCAGCGGCGGCGTCATCGGGGTCCGGGGTTGTCTACACCAGCACTGTGGGCACGATCGGGCTGCGAGCAGACGGAGCGCCAGCCGACGAGGATGTCGTGGCCGACATCGAGCACCTGTTCGGCAGCTACAAGCGGTCGAAGTACGTCGCCGAGCACGAGACCCTGCGCCATGCTGCTGCCGGCCTACCTGTCGTCATCACCCATCCGACCTTCCCCCTCGGCGAGGGCGATCGGGCGCCGACCCCAACGGGCCAGCTGATCGTGGACTTCCTGAACGGCCGCATTCCCGCCTACGTGCACACGGCGCTCAACGTTGTCGACGTCGACGATCTCGCCGCGGGCCACCTCCTGGCGGCGGAGCGGGGCCGGTCGGGACGCAGCTACATCCTCGGCGGCGAGAACATGGAGCTGGTCGACATCCTGGGCGTGCTGGCCGACCACACCGGCCTGCCCCGGCCTCGGGGGAGGGTTCCCGCCCTGGCTGCCCTCGGCGCCGGGCGCGCCAGCGAGCTGGTCCAGGGTCGGCTGCTCCATCGGTCGCCGGCGATCCCGATGGAAGCGGCGCGCATGTCCACCACCCGGATGGTCTTCGACGACTCGCGGTCCCGCCGGGAGCTGGGCTATACCAGCGCTGCAGCCGCGGAGGCCATCCGCCGGTCCGCCGACTGGTACGTGGCCGAGGGCTACGTCCGACCCGAGCGCCTTCGGCGCATGTCATCGACCCCGGGCCCGGACAGCCAGCCCTAAGGGGAAGCGGGGACAGCAGCCATCGACCGACTGGTCGCCACGGGACTCGGGTAAGGGGCGACGGTGGATCGGCATGTCGGCTCCGCCCGCCCGTCGCGGCGCAGGCGAGTCACGCTCGCGGCGCTGGCCGCGGTGGTGGTGATCGTGCTCGGGCTGGGCGCGGTGGTGATCGTGCTGACCTCCCACCGCAAGGTGCTGCTGATCGGCGACTCGATCATGCAGTCGGCGGGGCCCGCTGCGACCGGCGAACTTCAGCGCCAGGGCTTCCAGGTCCAGGTGGCGGCCTACTTCGGGACGGGCCTGCTGGATACGAGGTTCGACTGGTTGGCGCTGATGCGCCGGCTGGTCTCGCAATACCATCCCGACATCGTGGTGGTCGAGTTCGTCGGCAACTACGGCACGTTCGGGACGCGGCCCGGTATCGCCGACATGACCCCACAGTTCTACGCCGCCTGGGCGGTGGCGGCGCAGCAGGCGACCGACATCCTCAGCTCGGACCACGCCCAGGTGTACTGGGTGTTGGGACCGCCGATGGCGAAGCAGGCGATGGAGCAGAAGCTCACCGCCCTGGACATGATCTACATGGCCCTCCAGGCGCCGCGCTCACCCGCCCACCGGCCGCTCTTCGTCGACGAGGTCAAGCCGTTCGTCGACGCCCAGGGCCGGTACCAGGCGTCGACCGTGGGCCCGGACGGCGGACAGGTCCCGCTGCGCTTGCCTGACGGGCTGCACCTCGCCGCCCCGACGGGCACGCAACGCTTCGCCGACGCCATCACCGCCGCGATCACGGCCAACGACGGCTGACCCGTCGTGCTCCTGGCGGCTACGCCGCCCCGGGCGGGCCCAATCCCCGTCTCCCCTCTGCTGCTCGATATAGGTCGGGGGGCGCCAACCCCGCTGCCCGCCATGAGTCGACAGGATCGACATCTTCCGACATGGACCGGTGGACACGAGACACAATGGCTCCGCCCGCCTTCGTCAGGTCAGGAGGCCCTCTGCATGGCGGCCGACCGCAGCTCCAAGCGCACCGCCCGGAAGCAGCCCGCCCGGGCGACGACCGCCAAGAAGAAGGCGCCGGCCCGGACGACCGCGGCCAAGAAGCTGGCGACCTTGGCAATCGACGTGGGCGGCACCGGCCTCAAGGCCTCCGTCCTCGATCAGTCCGGGGGGATGGAGGTGGACCGGGTCCGGGTGGCGACCTCCTATCCCTGCCCGCCCACCAAGCTCGTCGAGACGCTACGGCGCCTTGTCGAGCCGCTGCCGGGCTACGACAGGGTGTCCGCGGGCTTCCCGGGCATGGTCCGCGACGGCCGTGTGCTGTCGGCCCCACACTTCATCACCGTGTCGGGTCCGGAGTCCGAGACGGTGCCCGATCTGGTCGAGGCGTGGAGCGGGTTCGATCTCGCTGCGGCGCTGGAGGCCGCGCTCGGCAAGCCCACCAAGGTGGTCAACGACGCCGACCTCCAGGGCGCCGCGGTGGTGAAGGGGAAGGGGCTCGAGCTGGTGGTGACCCTGGGCACCGGCGTCGGCACCGGGCTGTTCTTCCACGGCCGGCTGACGCCACATATGGAGCTCGCCCATCACCCGCTGCACAAGAAAGAGGCCTACGACGAGTACCTCGGCAACGACGCCCGGAAGCGTATCGGCGACAAGAAGTGGAACAAGCGGGTCGAGAGGGCCGTCGAGACCCTCGATGCCTTGTTCTTCTACGACCACGTCTACATCGGAGGCGGGAACTCGAAGCGCATCACCGGTGACCTGGGCCCCAAGGTCACCATCGTCGACAACTCGGCGGGCATTCTCGGAGGGATCAAGCTCTGGGACCGGCACTAGCCTCTGAGGTGGCGAGCGGGACCCGCTCGAACATTCGGCGGGCCAACGGAGAGGGAGGGATCGGCGTATGCAGCTCGGAATGATCGGCCTCGGCCGCATGGGGGCCAACCTCGTGCGCAGGCTCATGCGGGGCGGCCAGGAGTGCGTGGTCTATGACCGCAATCCGCCGAAGGTGAAGGATCTCGACGAAGCGGGCGCAACGGGAAGCTCCTCCCTCGACGATCTGGTCGCCAAGATGGCACCCCCCCGAGCGGCGTGGGTCATGGTGCCCGCTGCCGGCACGGGCAAGATGGTGTCGGATCTGGCCGAGAAGATGGACCCGGGGGACATCATCATCGACGGCGGCAACTCCTACTATCGCGACGACATCGACCGGGCCAAGACCCTCGGGGCCAAAGGCATCCACTACGTGGACGTAGGCACGAGCGGCGGCGTGTTCGGGCTGGAGCGCGGTTTCTGCCTCATGATCGGCGGCGAGGCCGAGGTGGTCCGCCACCTCGATCCGATCTTCGCCACCATCGCTCCGGGGGCGGGCTCGATCGAGCGGACACCCGGGCGCACGGGGAAGCACTCCACCTCTGAGAACGGCTACCTCCACTGCGGGCCGAACGGCGCCGGCCACTTTGTCAAGATGGTCCACAACGGCATCGAGTACGGGATCATGGCCGCCTACGCCGAGGGCCTCGCCGTCCTTCGTCGCGCCAACATCGGCGACGACAAGGAGGTCTCGGACGCCGAGACCACGCCTCTGCGGGATCCTCAGTACTACCGCTACGACATCGACACCACCGAAGTGGCCGAGGTGTGGCGCCGGGGGAGCGTGGTGGCGTCGTGGCTCCTGGATCTGACCGCCTCCGCCCTGCGTGCCGACCCGGCCTTGTCGAGCTTCACCGGTCGGGTGTCCGACTCGGGAGAAGGGCGCTGGACGTCCATGGCTGCGATCGACGAGGGCGTCCCCGCTCACGTCCTCACCACCGCGTTGTACGAACGCTTCAGCTCGAGGGGCGAGGGCGACTTCGCCGACCGGATACTGTCGGCCATGCGCAAGGAGTTCGGAGGACACGACGAGCGATCCGGCTGAGGTCAGCGACGAGTCCCGCACCGCGATCCCGGTGCGGGACGGCCTGTTCACGATGGCGACGGATGGCTCTGCCCGCCTGCTCGGAGGATGGTGCGGTACCTGCGGTGAGCGCCACTTTCCGTCGACCGCTTCCTGCCCCTACTGCTCGGCGGAGGACGTCACGGAGGCTCCGCTGTCGCCGACGGGCACGCTGTGGTCCTGGACGGCTGTGACGGCCCCGCCGCCCGGCTATGGCGGCGAGGTCCCGTTCGGCTTCGGCGTGGTGGAGCTCCCTGAGCGGATCCGGGTCATCACCCGGATCACCGAGGCCGACCCGGCGCGCCTGCGCCGGGGCCAGGTCATGCGACTCGAGATCGTCCCCCTCCACCGCGGTGAGGACGATCGGCCCGTGGTCACCTACGCGTTCGGGCCCGACGAGCGGTGAGCGCGGCCGACGTCGAGATCGCAGGTGTCGGGATCCATCCCTTCGGGCGGTTCGACGCCAAGTCGGTGACAGAGATGGGCGTGGCCGCCGTGCGGGCGAGCATGGCCGAGGCGGGCGTGGGCCGGGGCGGGTTCCAGGCCGCCTTCTGCGGGACCGCGTACGGAGGGGTGGCCGCCGGTCACAAGGTGCTCGATGCACTCGGTATGACGGGCATGCCGATCTTCGACGTGGAGGCCGGCTGCGCCAGCGGCGCCGCAGCACTGATCCTCGCGGCTGACGCGATCCGCGCCGGCCAGCACGACACCGCCCTGGTGTACGGCATCGAGAAGATGCCACGGGGCATCATCCGATCGTCGTTCTTCGAGCCCTGGCGCGAGGAGGCGGGTCTGGCGGCGACGCCCGCCTATTTCGCCCTGCGGGCCCAGCGCCTGATGCACGAGTCCGGCGTGACGCTGGACCATCTCGCCCAGGTCGTGGTGAAGAACCGCCGCCACGGGGTCGAGAACCCGGCTGCCATGTTCCGTCGAGCAGTGAGCGCCGAGGAGGTGCTTGCCTCGCGGGTCGTGTGTGAGCCGCTGCGACTGTGGATGCTGTGCTCTCCCAACGAGGGCGCGGCCGCGGTCGTGCTGCGGCGGTCGGCCGGCCGCTCCGGCCGGCCCGTCAAGGTGGTCGCGGCCGTTCTGCGATCGCACCTCCCGGGCAACGTGTTGAGCGAGGCGACGCCGATGTCAGGGCGGGTCGACGACAGCATCCCGCCCCCGACGACCCTGGCTGCTCGAGCCGCGTACGAGACAGCAGGGCTGGGTCCGTCGGATCTGGACGTCGTGGAGTGCCAGGACACCGACGCGGCTCGGGAGCTCCTCTCCTACGAGGAGCTCGGGCTCTGCCCCCGGGGTGACGCCGGCAAGACGGTCGAGGACGGGGCGACGGAGATGGACGGGCGGCTGCCGGTGAACCCGAGTGGGGGCCTCCTGTCGAAGGGCGAGCCGCTGGGCGCGTCGGCGCTGGGCCAGGTCGTCGAGCTCACACTTCAGCTGCGCGGCGACGCCGGGCCTCGCCAGGTGCAAGGGGCGAGGACGGGGCTGGCCCACACCGTCGGCCGGGGCGCCAACGCATCGGTCGTCCTGTTGAACCGGTAGTCGACGCAGCCGGGAGGGGCGCCTGCTACCTGGGCAGGCGTTCGGCCGGGTCGATCGGGCTCCAGAGCGAGACGCCCCCGTCAGCGGCCACGACCTGGCCGGTGACCCAGTCCAGCCCGACGAGGGCGGTCACCGCCTCGGCCACCGCTTGGGGCGATCCCAGCCCGCCCAAGGGAGTGCGTCCGACCACCTGCTCCTCGTAGCCCGGCAGGCGGCGGGCGGCGTCGAACATCGGCGTGTCCGTCGTGCCTGGGGCCACCGCGTTGACCCGTATCCGGGCGGGGCCCAGCTCCCTCGCGGCCACCCGCACGAGGGCCGCCACGCCGGCCTTCGACACGCAGTAGTGCGCCATGAGGCGGTCGGCCAGGAAGCCCGACACCGATGTGATGGCCACGACGGCCCCGCCCCGCTCGGTCCGACGCATGGCGCGGGCGGCTTCCCGCAGACACAAGAACGTGCCCCGGAGGTTGACGCGCTGCACCCGGTCCCATTCGGAGCTCGACATGTCGGCGACGGCGGACATGCCGCCCACACCCGCCGCCAGCACGGCGACGTGCAGGCCGCCGAGCGCTCGGTCTGCGTGGGCCACGGCGTCGACGACCTGGTCCTCCTCGGCCACGTCACACGCCAACGCCAGGTCGCCGTCGCCGGCATCGGCCTGGAGGTCGAGCACGGCCACCCGGCTGCCGGCGTGCTGCAGCCGCTGCACCACTGCAGCGCCGATCCCACTCGAGCCGCCCGTGACGAGCGCAGCGCGCCCGTTCAGGTCCACGGGGCAGCGTACCGCTGCGCCGGCCGACGGCAGGGGGGCGGAGTGGGGGCCCGACCCGGGGCCCTGCCGCTCAGCCGGTCGCCTGCAGGAAGCGGGCGGCAATGGGCGCGGCCACCGCGCCTCCGACGCCACCGCCCTCCACGAGCACGGCGAAGGCGACGTCGCCGCGGTAGCCGATGAACCAGGCGTGGGTTTGGGGGGGCTGACCCGAGCCGAACTCCGCCGTGCCCGTCTTGCCGAAGACAGGCGGGCCAGGCACGTTGGCCGCTGTCCCGGTCCCTCCCGTGACCACTCCTCGCATGAGCTGGGCGAGCGTTCCTGCCGCGCCCGCTGGCAGGGGCGGCACGGCCTGGCCGGGTGGCGGCGAGGGAGTGCTCGGGTCGGTGACGAGGACGGGCGGCCGCCAGGTGCCGGCGTCGATGGCGCCCGCCGCCGCCGCCATGGCCACCGGGCTGGCGAGGACGCGACCCTGGCCGATGGCATCGGCGGCCAGCTCGGTCGGATCGGTGGTCGTCGGGATCTGCCCGGTGAAGGCGGGGACCGGGAGTTTCCAGCCCGTGCCGATGCCGAGGGAGCGCCCCGCGCTCTGGAGCTGATCGGCGTTGAGGCGCGACGCCAACCCGATGAACGCGGTGTTGCACGATTGAGCGAAGTCGACCGAGAAGGGAACGGTTCCCGAGGTCTCTCCCTCGAAGTTGGTGAAGGTCTTGCCCCCGACGTTGACGCTGGGCGGGCAGGCGGCGGGGGTGTCCGGTGTTACTCCCGTGGGGATGAGGGCGGTGGTGGTGACGATCTTGAACGACGAGCCTGGTGGGTACTGCCCGCTGAGGGCGCGATCGAAGGAAGAGTCGGCGGGCGTGTTGGCGACCGCGAGGAGCTGGCCCGTCGAAGGCTGGACGGCGACGAGGGCGGCCGGGTTCGCCGTGCTGGCCAGGGCGGCCTCGGCGGCGGTCTGGAAGCGCTGGTCCAAGGTGGTGCGGACGGCCTGACCCGCCTGTCCGGTGACCGAGAACGCGGTCCTGACCGCCTGGCCCTGGGCGTCGAGCACCACCACTGAGCCGGACGGCGTCCCCGCCAGTTGGTGCTGGTAGGCCAGCTCGAGGCCGGAGAGACCGACGTCGTCGGCGGCCTCGAAGCCGGGTCCGGCCTGCTTGAGGGCGTCGGCCGTGGCCTGCCCGATCTGGCCCAGCACGGCCCGGCCGAAGGTTGGCGTGGGCGGCAGGTTCTCGGTCTTCTGCTGGAAGGACAGGCCGGGGATCGGGAAGAGGACGGGCTTGGCCCGGGCGTAGTCGGCCTGGCGCAGGGTGATGACGGGGATGAACTGGTCGGGCTTGGCCGCGGCAAGGAGCTGCTGGACGCGGGCCGGGTCCGTCCCCGTCGTGGCCTGGAGAGCGGCGATGGCGGCGGCGGGGTTGGTGAGCTTCCCCGGCACCACGCCGACGGTGACGACGGGGGTCGGCAGCACCAGCGGAGCGCCGGTCCGGTCGAGGAGCGGGGCCCTGGAGGGGAGTGTCCTCGTCCGTCCGAGTCGCTGCCCTGCTCCGAGCCCGGGGTAGATGTTCGAGGGCGCCCAGGCGACGACCCAGTGGCCGCCGGCGGCCTGCCGGAGGGCAAGCCGACCCTGGTACCTCCACACTCCGAGGCCGGTCAGGGTCAGGGCCGCCGAGAAGTTGGCGCCCGATCCGCTCACGCTGCCCAGGCGCAGCTGGGCGTGGGTGATCTGGAGGTCGTTCGTCACCTGCTGGAGGTCGGCGACGGCCCGGTCCGGCGCACCAGTGCGACCCGCGGCCGCCTGGAGGTTGCCCGCCGACCAGTCCGACAGAAAGGCGCTGGCCGTCGGGGCCCCCGAGGATCCCGAGGAACAGCTGGTGAGCAGGACGGCGGCCACCGTCACCGCGCACACCAGGGAAGCAGCAGTCCGGCGCGGCACGGCCCGAGACGATACCTCTCTGCGGCTTCGCCGCCGAAGCGCGCCTGAACGCCGCGAGAACGGCAGAAAACGATCGTCCCCGGCGTTTCACCAGGGGATAGGGGCCTGCGCGGTCCGATGCCCGATTTGGTCGGGTTCTGGCGGGAAGAAATGTGCAGACCTGTAATGTTGTAAGACTTCGAACCAAGGAGTTCATAGGAGTCCAACATGCCGACCACCGAACCAAACACCGTGAGCTTGCCGCTACTGCCCATCGAGGTGGGCGTCGTGCTGCCCCAGATGGTGGTGACTCTCGCCCCCGACACGGACGAGGCCAAGCAGGCGATCCAGGCTGCGTCGACCGCCGATGGGCTCCTGCTGCTCGTGCCCCGGATCGACGGCCGTTACGCCAAGGTCGGGACCGTGTCCCGGGTGGACGAAGTGGGTCAGCTGCCCAACGGGCAGCAGGCCGTCCTGTTGCGAGGCCTCTCCCGTGCCGTCGTCGGCACCGGCGTGGCCGGCACCAGCCCCGGGCTGTGGGTCCAGGCCGAGCGCATCGAGGACCCCACCGTCGCCACCGGCGGTCTGGCCGAGCTGGCGCGCGAGCTGCGGGGCGTCGTGAGCGCCCTGGCCGAGCGCCGTCGCTCGCGGCGGCTGCCCGAGGCGCTCGCCAGCGCCACGGAGCCCGGAGCCCTGGCTGACGCCATCATCGGCGGCTGGACCGATTTTCCCGTGGCCCGCGCCGTCGAGGTCCTCGAGACCCTGGACGTCGAGGAGCGCGTGCGCAAGGTGCTGGGCTGGGCGCGCGATGCCCTGGCCGAGCACGAGGTGGCCGACCAGATCCGGACCGACGTGGCCGAGGGGATGGAGCGGACCCAGCGCGAGTTCCTGCTCCGTCAGCAGCTGGCCGCCATCCGCAAGGAGCTGGGCGAGCTTGGCGACGCCGAGGGGCCGGTGGCCGAGTACCGGGCCAAGGTCGAAGCGGCCAACCTGCCCGCCGACGTGCGGACCGCCATCGAGAAGGAGATCGAGCGCCTCGAGCGGACCAGCGAGCAGAACCCCGAGGGTGGCTGGATCCGCACGTGGCTGGACACTGTCCTGGACGTGCCCTGGGGGGTGCGCTCCGAGGACCGCCTGGACGTCGAGGAGGCCAGAGAGGTCCTCGACGCCGACCACACAGGTCTGTCCGACGTGAAGGACCGCATCATCGAGTACCTCGCCGTGCGCAAGCTGCGGGCCGACCGCGGCCTGAGCGAGGACGACCGGCGCGGGGCCGGGGCCATCGTGGCCCTGGTCGGTCCGCCGGGCGTGGGGAAGACCTCCCTGGGCGAGTCGGTGGCCAGGTCCATGGGACGGAAGTTCGTCCGCGTCGCCCTCGGTGGGGTGCACGACGAGGCCGAGATCCGCGGCCACCGCCGCACCTACGTCGGCGCCGCCGCCGGGCGCATCGTGCGGGCCATCCGGGAGGCCGGGACCATGAACCCGGTGCTTCTGTTGGACGAGGTCGACAAGATCGGCGCCGACTGGCGCGGCGATCCTTCCTCGGCCCTGCTCGAGGTCCTGGATCCGGCCCAGAACCACACCTTCCGGGACCACTACCTGGAGGTCGACCTGGACCTGTCCGACGTGGTCTTCCTGGCCACGGCGAACGTCTCCGAGACGATCCCGGGTCCCCTGCTGGACCGCATGGAGCTGGTCCGGCTGGACGGCTACACCGAGGACGAGAAGGTCTCCATCGGTCGGGATCATCTGCTGGCCCGCCAGCTTCGGCGAAACGGGCTGGTGCCCGACGACGTCACCGTGACCGAGGACGCCCTGCGTGCCGTCGTCTCCGACTACACCCGGGAAGCGGGGGTCCGCAGCCTGGAGCGGGAGCTGGGCAAGCTCCTGCGAAAGGTCGCCACCGCAATCGCCTCCGACTCCCGCTCGACCCCAGTGGTCGTCGACGGTGGCGACGTCGCCACCTACCTCGGCCGGCCGCGCTTCTTTGCCGAGGCCGCGGAGCGCACCTCGGTGCCTGGCGTGGCCACCGGGCTCGCCGTCACCGGCGCGGGTGGAGACGTGCTGTTCATCGAGGCCTCCTCGATGGAGGGCGAGGGGCTGGTCCTGACCGGCCAGCTCGGCGACGTCATGAAGGAGTCGGTCGAGATCGCCCTGTCGTACGTGCGGTCGCACGCCGATGCCCTCGGTGTGTCACCTGACGCCACCAAGCGTCGCTTCCATGTGCACGTGCCGGCCGGTGCCGTTCCCAAGGACGGTCCGTCGGCGGGCGTGACCATGACGACCGCGTTGACGAGCCTGCTGACCGGGCGTTCGGTCCGGTCGACTGTGGGAATGACCGGAGAGGTCACCCTGCAGGGCAAGGTGCTGCCGATCGGAGGCGTGAAGCAGAAGGTGCTCGCTGCCCACCGAGCCGGTCTGACCGAGGTCGTCCTTCCCGCCCGGAACGGCGGGGATCTGGACGACGTGCCCCAAGCCGTGCGGGACCAGCTGTCGTTCCACCTGGCGGACAACGTCGCCGACGTGCTCGCCGTGGCCCTGGAGCCCGCCGCCGCGGAAGTGCAGGCAGCGGCGTAACCCCTGTGTCCCCTACACGGGGGCGGGGAGTGTGACAATACTTCCCCCATATGGTGCTCATCGGCTCCGAACGCGAGCATCCTTCCCCTCCGCCACGCCGGCGGCTGCGGCGCCTCTGGTTCGTGCCGGTGGTAGTCGTGGTCGTCGCCGTGGGGGCGGTGACGGCCGTCCTGGCCAGCTCCGGCACATCGGGTCCAGAGCGGTCGTCACGTACCGCGAGCGCGCAGCCGGGCACGGTGGCACGTTCGCCGTCCGGCCGGGAGACGACGACGCTGCCGCCGCCCCCTCCGCCGCCTCCACCGCCGGCCGACGCCCGTCCCCTCGTCAGTCCGCCCCTTCCCGGCGAGGGGCATTGGATGCCGGCCGGTCGCCTCGCCGTATGGGCGCCCGGCGGCCGCCCGGCAGGGACCGCCCCGGTCGTGTACACCACCACGCTCCGCCCGGGTGGCGGCTCGGCGCCGACGGGGCTGGCCTTCATCAACACCCAGCTGACCAAGACCGTGCTCTACGCCGGCACCGATGAGCCCTCCGGCGCCTGGCCCGCTCAAGGGGCGATCGACCCGAGCGTCCGCCCGCAGCTGGTGGCGGCCTTCAACTCCGGGTTCCGCTTCGGGACCGGGTCGGGAGGGTGGTACACGGCGGGCCGAGCGGCCCTGCCGCTCCAGGACGGCTACGCCTCGCTGGTGATCCACGCCGACGGCTCGGCGACGGTGGGGCAATGGGGCCGGGATGCGACCCTCGCGCCCGACGTGGTCTCCGTCAGGCAGAACCTGCATCTTCTGGTGGACGGCGGCGCGCCCGCCAACCTCGGTTCCAGCTGGGGAGCCACGCTCGGAGGCGGCAGCAACGTGTGGCGGTCAGCGGTCGGCGTCGATGCGAACGGCAACCTGATCTACGCGGCCGGGCCGGCGCTCGATCCCGCCGGGCTGGCGAACGTCCTCGTGGCCGCGGGCTGCGTTCGGGCCATGGAGCTCGACATCAACCCACAGTGGGTCAGCCTCTCGACCTACGCTCCCGCCCCTCTCGCCCCGCCCGACCAGGTGCAGGGGACCCCGCTCCTCGGGGGCATGAACTACGGCCCGACCCACTGGCTCGAGCCGAGCTCCCGGGACTTCATCGCCGTCTTCACCCGCTGAGGGAGAGCCGCCGGCGCAGCTCGGCGTCATACTCGCCGAAATAGCGGGGGATGACGTCGAGGGAGAACTCCGAGAGGATGGAGGTGGGCGGCTCCCGCTCGAGCAGGAACTCCATCGACTGCCGCACGATCACCTCCGGGTCCACCGCGCCCAGCTCGGGATCGTCGGCGATGGACGCCGGCACCGTCACCTGGTGCGTGGTCGAGGTCCGGCCCTGGTCGAGCCGCACCGAGAAGCGCCCCGACCCCGTCGGCGTAATCGAGATGTCGGTCATGAGCCGAGCATGGCACGCTAGCTGTCGCCATGAACTTCTCCGCTGAGCACCAGCTGTTCCGCAAGACGGTGAGGGACTTCGTGGAGCGGGAGATCGAACCCCACGTCGACGGGTGGGAGCGGGAGGGGGCATTTCCCGCCCACGAGCTGTTTCCGAAGCTGGGTGCGCTCGGATTGCTCGGGCTGGAGTACGACCCGAGCTATGGCGGGCAGGGGGCCGATCACTCCTACACGGTCGTCGCCGGCGAGGAGCTGGGGCGCATCGGCTGCGGCGGGGTGCCGATGGCGATCAGCGTGCAGACCAACATGGCCACGCCGTCGTTGCACCGCTTCGGGACCGATGAGCTGAAGCGGCGCTACCTCGCCCCGGCCATCAAGGGAGAGATGGTGACGTCGATCGCCGTCACCGAGTCGGACGCCGGCTCCGACGTTGCCGCCCTGCGCACCCGGGCCGAGCGCGACGGCGATGAGTGGGTGATCAACGGGAACAAGCTCTACATCACCAACGGCGCCCAGGCCGACTGGGTGTGCCTGCTGGCGAGGACCTCGGGAGAGGGTGGGTACCGGGGCATGTCCCAGATCGTGGTCCCGACCAACCTTCCCGGGTTCACCGTCAGCCGCAAGCTCGAGAAGCTCGGAAACTGGTCGTCGGACACGGCCGAGCTGTCGTTCGAGGACCTGCGGGTGCCCGTCGCCAACACGATCGGAGAGGTCGGGCAGGGCTTCCAGCAGCAGATGGCCCAGTTCCAGAATGAGCGCATGATCGCTGCATACCAGGCTGTCGGGGGCGCCGAGCGGGCCCTCGAGCGCACCGCCGACTACCTGAGGCACCGGGTCGTCTTCGACCAGCCGCTGCTGGCCAACCAGCACGTGCAGTTCACACTGGCCGAGCTGGCCGCCGAGCTGGACATGGCCCGCCACTACAACTACGCCTGCGCCGAGGCGTACCTGCGGGGGGAGGACACGACCCGCTACGCCACCATCGCCAAGCTGGCGACGGGTCGGCTCATCCGCAGGGTCGCCGACACGTGCATCCAGTACCACGGTGGAGTCGGCTACATGGAGGAGACGTGGACGTCGCGTTACTTCCGTGATTCCCGCCTGCTGTCCATCGGCGGGGGAGCCGACGAGGTGATGCTGCGCATCCTGGCCCGTCTCGACGGGCTGGAGACGTGAGGTCGGTGGGGAGCTGACGTCACCCGATGGCTGAGCCGGCCGTCCTGGCCGAGAAGATCGAGCGCTCCTTCGGGGAGGTCCAGGCGGTCGCCGGGGTCGATCTCTCGGTGCCTCGGGGCCAGATCTACGGCTTCCTGGGGCCGAACGGTGCCGGGAAGTCCACGCTGGTGCGGATGCTGTGCACCCTGCTCCTCCCGACCGCGGGAAGGGCGCGCGTGGCGGGCTACGACGTGGCCGCGGAGCCCCAGGCGGTGCGGCTTCGGATCGGCGTCGCCTTGCAGGAGGCCGCCCTCGACGATCGTCAGACGGGCCGGGAGCTCCTCCGACTCCAGGGTCGCCTCTATGGGCTGCACGCATCGGAGATCGACCGTCGTCTCGACGACGTGCTGCGCATGGTCGACATCGGGTCGGCCATCGACCGTCGGGTCGGGACGTACTCGGGAGGCATGAAGCGCCGGCTGGATGTGGCCGCCGCCCTGGTGCACAACCCCGAGATCATCTTTCTGGACGAGCCAACCACCGGCCTCGACCCGGCCAGTCGCGTCGCGGTCTGGCGCGAGATCCGAAAGCTCAACGTCGAGCGGGGCACCACCATCTTCCTGACGACCCAGTACCTCGAGGAGGCCGACGAGCTCGCCGACCGCGTCGGCATCATCTCCGACGGCCAGATGGTGGCTGAAGGCACGCCGGACGAGCTCAAGCGCTCCATCGGGGACGATCTCATCGTCGCTCGGGTCGACGGCACCGACGAAGAGGTCGCGAAGTCGCTCGATGGGGTGCCGGGAGTCCACCACGTGTCAGTCCGCGATGGTGAGGTGACGGTGCGGGCTCCCGACGGCGCGGCGGCCATCAGTCCCGTCGCCGTGGCCCTCAGCCACAGCCGGCTCCACGTCCACAGCCTCACCCTGCGCACGCCCACCCTCGATGACGTGTTCCTGGAGCTGACCGGGGGCCACATCGAGCACCTGGAGCCAGAGGAGGGCCAGTGACAACCATCAGTCCGGCGCCGAGTTCCACCGCCGACCCCGGCGACGACATACAAGGCCGCGAGGTGGGCTTCTTGTGGGACCTGATCGTGGTGGCGGGCCGGGCGCTGCGCCAGATACCCCGGGATCCGGAGTCCCTGATCCCGGCCCTCATCGTCCCCGTGTTCTTCTTCACCGTGAACCTGGGGTCGCTCCAGAAGGTGACCCGCCAAGCCGCGGGTATCGACCTCAAGGCTTTCTTGTTGCCGGTCGCCATCGTCTTCGCTGTCACCGGCATCTCGCGGGCTTCGTCGCTGGTGACCGACATCCAGGGCGGCTACTTCGACCGCCTGTGCATGACGCCGGTCCGTCGCCTGGCCCTGCTGCTCGGCCTGATGGTCGCGGACTTCACGCTCGTGGTCGCGCTCACCATCCCCGTCCTGATCGTCGGCTTCGCCGTCGGGGTCAACTTCGTGACAGGCGTCGCAGGCGTGATCGCCTTCGTGCTCATCGCGGCTCTGTGGGGCCTGGTCTTCACCGGCTTCCCCTACGCCATCGCCCTCAAGACGGGCAACCCGGCTGCGGTGAACTCCAGTTTCGTGTTGTTCTTCCCGCTCGCCTTCCTGACGACCACGTTCGTTCCCAGACAGGCGTTGTCCGGTTGGCTGTCCACCATCGCGACGTACAACCCGGTCACCTACCTGCTCGCTGGGATGCGCTCGCTGACCTCGGTCGGGTGGGACGGCAGCGCGCTGGGCCAGGCCGTGGTCGCCGTCGCCGCCGTCGGCGTGCTCAGCATGAGCCTGGCCCTCGCCGCCCTTCGAGGCAGGGTACGCCGCGGCTGACCCCGACTAACCTGGCGATCGAGCGCCTGGAACGGGCCAGGCCCCGACCCCGGGGGAGACGAGATGGCTCGAACGACGACCGGCGAGAAGCTCGACAGCGACCAGCTGGACTTCGTGGCCGACCTCGGACAACAGCTGCGCGTCGACGCCATCCGCTGCAGCACGCACGCCGGGTCGGGCCACCCGACCTCGAGCATGTCGGCTGCGGACCTGATGGCGGTCCTCCTCGCTCGGCATCTTCGCTACGACTGGAACGACCCGAAGGCGCCCAACAACGACCACCTCATCTTCTCCAAGGGCCACGCCTCACCGCTCCTGTACTCCATGTTCAAGGCGGCAGGAGTCGTCAGCGACGAGGAGCTGGTGACGACCTACCGCCAGTTCGGGGCCCGCCTGGAGGGACATCCCACCCCCGAGCTCCCATGGGTGGACGTCGCCACCGGATCGCTCGGACAGGGGCTCCCCGACGGCGTCGGGGTCGCGCTCGCTGGTCGTTACCTGGACGAGCTGCCGTTCCACGTATGGGTGCTGTGTGGTGACAGCGAGCTGGCGGAGGGCTCGATCTGGGAAGCGCTCGACAAGGCCGCGCACTACGGCCTCTCGAACCTGACCGCCGTGTTCGACGTGAACCGCCTGGGTCAGCGGGGCCCGACCGAGTTCGGGTGGGAGCTGGATGCCTACCGCCGGCGTGTGGAGGCCTTCGGGTGCACGGCGCTGGTGATCGATGGGCACGACGACGTCGAGATCGACGAGGCCCTCGGGGCCGCGCGCGAGACCGACCGCCCCACGGTGATCGTGGCTCGCACCGTGAAAGGCAAGGGCTTCTCCGAGATCGAGAACAAGGAGGGATGGCACGGGCGCGCCCTGCCCGAGGACATGGCCGAGCGGGCCATCGCCGAGCTGGGTGGCGAGCGCAGCCTGCGGGCCGACGGGCCCCTCCCGGAGCGCCTCCAGAGCGCCATCGCCCACCCCGCCAATGTCACCGTGGAGCTGCCTCGCTACGACAAGACCGACAAGGTGGCCACCCGCAAGGCCTACGGCGATGCCCTGGTCGCCCTCGGTGCCCACCCCGATGTCGTCGCCCTCGACGGCGAGGTGAGCAACTCGACGCATGCTGACGAGTTCAAGAAGGCCTACCCCGACCGCTTCTTCGAGATGTTCATCGCCGAGCAGCAGATGGTGGCGGCCGCGGTCGGTCTCAGCGTGCGGGGCTACAGGCCCTTCGCGTCGACGTTCGCCGCGTTCTTCTCACGCGCCTACGACTTCGTCCGGATGGCGGCGATCTCGCGGGCCAACATCCGCCTGTCCGGATCTCACGCCGGTTCGGAGATCGGCCCCGACGGGCCGTCGCAGATGGCTCTGGAGGACCTGGCCGCCATGCGGGCGGTCAGCGGGTCCACCGTGCTCTACCCGAGTGACCCGGTGTCGACCGCGCACCTGGTCGGCCTCATGGCCGACACCGACGGCGTGGTGTACATCCGCACCACCAGAGGCGCGTACCCCGTTGTCTACGGTCCCGACGATCAGTTCGCCATCGGTGGCTCCAAGATCGTTCGTCGTCACGACGACGACGCAGTGGCGCTCATCGGCGCCGGGGTCACGTTGCACGCCTGCCTCGAGGCGGCCGGCACGCTGGAGGAGGCCGGCGTCAAGGCTCGGGTCATCGACCTCTACTCGGTGAAGCCGGTCGACATTGACACGTTGCGCGAGGCGGCCCGGGACACCTCCGGCCGTCTGCTCGTGGTCGAGGACCACTATCGCGAGGGCGGGCTCGGCGCCGCCGTCATGGAGGCGCTGTCCGATGAGCCCCGACCACCCCGCATCGCCCATCTGGCCGTCCGGGGCACACCGGGCTCCGGCACCCCCGCAGAGCTGATGGACTGGGCCGGCATCTCGGCGCGCCACGTGGTCGAGGCCGCTCGGCGACTGGTCGCGGGCTGAGCGGGCTGAGCGGTTCAGTGTCGGTCACCGCCGCCCGCTCGGTCGGGCCCCTGCCTCCGGTCGAGCGGGTGAGGCCGGGGGTCTGGAGCATCCCCGTCCCCATTCCGAACAACCCCCTGCGCTACGTCCTCGTCTACCTCTTCGAGACCGACGCCGGACCCTTCATCGTCGACGCCGGCTGGAACACCGACGACGCCTTCGACACGCTGGCTGCCGGGCTGTCCCAGGCCGGCACCGACGTGACCCAGGTCCAGGGCGTGCTCGTCACCCACATCCACCCCGACCACTACGGGCTGGCCGGGCGGGTCCGCGACGCGTCGGGTGCCTGGGTCGCACTGCACCCCGCGGACGCCAAGCTGATCCAGGACCGCTATGTCGAGCCGGATGACCTGCTGGCGCGGGTCGGAACGATGTTGCGGCGGGTGGGCGCCCCGGCCGACGAGCTGGCGTCGCTGCAGCGGGCGTCGATGCCGGTCCTGCCGTTCGTCACCGCCGTGGAGCCGGACGTGCTGATGGAAGACGGCACCAGGCCCGAGGTCCCGGGCTGGGACCTCCTCGCCATCTGGACGCCGGGCCATTCGCCCGGGCACCTCTGCTTCTACGAGCCTCGGTACGAGCTGATGCTGTCTGGTGATCACGTGCTGCCGCGCATCACCCCGAACATCCCGTTCCACCCGCAGGCGGGGGCCGATCCGCTCGGCGACTTCCTGACTTCCCTGGATCGGGTGGCCGGCTTTCCGACCGCCGAGGTGCTGCCCGCCCACGAGCATCGGTTCGTGGGGCTGCCGGAGCGAGTGGCGGAGCTGCGAGCGCACCACGAGCAACGCTTCGCCGAGGTGGTGGCTGCGGTGCAGCGGGGCGTCACCTCGGCCTGGGACATCGCCTCCCAGATGACCTGGTCCCGCCCGTGGAACAGGATCGATGGCTTCATGCGTCGAGCCGCGGTGGGCGAGGCCATGGCCCACCTGCGGGCGCTTCAGGCCCGAGGTGTGCTCCGGGAGGTCAACGGCGAGCCGGCGCGATGGGAGCTGGTCGAGGGCTGAGCCTGGTCGAGGTTGAAGGCGGCGCTGATGAGGGCGAAGTGCAGCGATGCTGACCCGGCGGGCGTCGCTGCCCGCTTCGCCCTGGGCGCGCCGGTCCGGGATGTGCAGCCCTACGGCCGGGGCAACATCAACCAGACTCACCTGGTCACCTGCGGCCCGAGCACCGGCGCCCCTCCTCGGTACCTGCTCCAACGCCTGAATCCCGCCGTGTTCGCCGAGCCCGACGTGGTGATGGCCAACCTCCAACTCGTGACCACCCACCTGCGGCGTCGCCTCCAGGCCGCGGGCGAGGGGAGCCTCGACCGCCGCGTGTTGCGCGCGGTCCCCACCCTGGAGGGCCGGCCGAGCTGGCGCGACGCGACGGGTGCCGTCTGGCGCTGCGTCGATTTCGTCGAGCGGACCCACAGCTCGCTGTCCCTCGCGACGTCGGCCCAGGTCCTCGAGGCCGGTCGGGCCTTCGGCGAGCTGCACCGGCTCCTCGTCGACCTCGACCCCGCTCTGGTGGGGGAGACCATTCCCGGGTTCCACGACCCCGTGGGGCGACTGGCCGCGCTCGAGCGTGTTCTCGGGGCCGACCCCGCTGGTCGGTCGGATGAGGCCGGCGACGAGATCGCATTCGTGCTCGACCACCACGACCTGGCGGCAGCTGGCCGGCGGCTGGTCGGGTCCGCCGTGCCCCGTCGCGTGGCCCACAACGACGCCAAGGTCGACAACCTGCTCTTCGACGACGAGACCGACCGCGTCGTCTGTGTCACCGACCTCGACACGATCATGCCCGGTTCGATCCTGTGGGACGTCGGAGACCTGCTCCGCAGCGCCACCTGTCGGGCGCCCGAGGACGAGCGCGACCTGAGCCGGGTGGCGATGGACCTCGACCTGGCTCGGGCCCTGCTCGCCGGCTATCGGCAGGAGGCAGCCGCATGGATCACCCCACCCGAGGTCGCGCTGCTGTCGCTCTCCGGTGCCGTGGTGGTGTACGAGCAGGCGGTGCGCTTTCTCACGGATCATCTCGCGGGCGACGTCTACTTCCGGATCTTCCGTCCCGGTCAGAACCGCGACCGGTGCCGGGTCCAGATCCGGCTCCTGGCGTCGATGCTGGAGCAGCTGCCCGCCCTCGATGCCGTCGTGGCCGACGTATGGGGGAGCGGATGACGAGGGCCCCGGGTTTGTCGCTGGACCGGCTCGACTCGGGCGACCTGCCGGCCATCACCGAGCTGTGCCAGCGGGGCCTCCCCGACCCACCGGCGGCGGACGAGCTGGCGGGCGTCCTCTTCGCACCGGACCAGCCGGCGACTGTCCGCGGCGAGCCTGGCGTCGGTGTCGTGGCGACGGTCGAGGGTGAAGGCGGCGGCTACGTTCGGCTCCTCGTGGTCGATCCCTCGGCCCGCGGCTGCGGCCACGGCCACGCCCTCCTGGAGGCGGCGGAAGCGGACCTGGCCGGGACGAGGTCGGTGACGGTCGGCGCCGACGCGCCCTACTTCCTGTTCCCGGGCGTGGAGACGAGCCAGCTGCCGATGCTGTGCCTGCTCGAGCGCCACCACTACACGCGCGCCGAGGCCAACTACAACATGGCGATGGACCTGGACGCCCTGCGAGCGGATCCGGGGGGAGTAGATGTGGCGGCGGTGAGCGACCGGCACGAGGTCGAGGGTTGGCTGGACCGCCACTGGAGCAACTGGACGGCCGAGGCACTGCGTGCCCTCGACAAGGGCACGCTCCTCCTGTCTCGGGGCGAGGAGGGGATCACGGGCTTCTGCGCCTACGACGTCAACCGCCGAGGCCTCCTGGGCCCGGTCGCCGTGCGCCCCGACCTCATCGGCAAGGGCGTCGGAGAGGCGCTGGTGCTCGGGGCCCTGCATCGGATGCGATCGGCCGGACGCCGGCGGGTGGAGGTCGTGTGGGTCGGTCCCATCGTCCCCTACGCCAGGTTGGGTGCCACGGTCAGCCGGGTGTTCTTCGTCTACCGCAAGCGGCTGCAGCCCGGCCCGTGAACCTGCTCCCGCGACCCCGTCATCTGGCGCTCGGAGAAGCGCTGGTGGCGCGTCGGCCGCCGGTGGCGCGCCACGACGCGTCGCTGCCCGCCCAGGGCTACGAGCTGCGGATCGACGCTGGTGCGGTGCACCTGGTCGCAGGCGACGAGGCCGGCGAATTCTACGGCCGGGCGACGCTCGACCAGCTGGCCCGCCTGCACGAGGGTCACCTCCCAGTCGGCACCGTGCGGGATTGGCCCGACTTCGCGGTCCGGGGGGTCATGCTCGACATCTCCAGGGACAAGGTGCCGACCATGGCGACTCTCGAGGCGCTGGTGGACCGGCTGGCGTCATGGAAGATCAACCAGGTGCAGCTGTACTTCGAGCACACCTTCGCCTATCGGGGCCACGAAGAGGTGTGGCGTCGCGCCAGCCCGCTCAGCGCCGAGGAAGTGCGGCAGCTCGACGGCTACTGCCGGGCGCGCCACGTCGAGCTGGTGCCAAATCAGAACTGCCTGGGTCACATGGGCCGGTGGCTCGCCCACGAGCGGTACCGGCCCCTCGCCATCGCTCCCGACGGCTGGCCCGACGCCCGTGGCCACCTCCACGCGCCGACCACGATCGATCCGCTCAAGCCCGGGTCGCTGGCGCTGGTTCGCGAGCTCCTCGCCCAGCTGCTGCCGTGCTTCACCAGCGAGCGCGTGCAGGTCGGGCTGGACGAGCCGTGGGAGCTTCCGCCGGACCGGATCGGTGACTACGTCAGCTGGGTTCGGACCCTTCGAGACGTGTCGGAGCTGTCGGGCCGGGAGATGTTGATCTGGGGCGACATCCTGGCCAACCACCCCGACACCCTGGCCGAGCTCCCCGAGGGGGTGACGGTGTGCGAGTGGGGCTACGAGGACTGGCATCCCTTCGCCGATCGCACCGCGGCGCTGAACAAGGCCGGGGTGCCGCAGTGGGTGTGCCCCGGGACGTCGAGCTGGCTGAGCGTCCTGGGCCGAGTGACGAACATGATCGGCAACTGCAGGGCGGCCGCCGGGGCGGGGAGGACCAACGGGTCGTCCGGGTATCTCACGACCGACTGGGGCGACATGGGCCACCTCCAGTACCTGCCGGTGAGCGAGCCGGGCTTTGCCTACGCGGCGGCCGTGTCGTGGTGCCTCGACACCAACGCCGACCTCGACCTGGCCGCTGCCCTCGACATCCACGCCTTCCACGACCCCGCCGGTGAGCTGGGCGCCGCCCTCCTCGCCCTCGGCGATGTCCATCGGGCGATCGCACCGCAGTTCCCCAACATCTCGGTGCTCGTCCTCCACCTCTACTACCCCCAGCTTCAAGTCGACCGCGGCGTGAGCGCCGGCATGACGAGCGAGGACCTGCGCAGCGTCGAGGAGTCTCTCGCCGGCGCCGTGGACCGTCTCTGGCGCTCGCGGCCCGAGCGGTCGGACGGGGATCTCGTCAAGGACGAGCTGCGGACGGCCGCCGCGCTTGTTGCGCTGCTGTGTCGTGACGGCCAGGCCCGGCTCGCCGAGGACGGCTGGTTGTCGTCGGTGCCGGAGGCGACGCGCTCGAACCTGGCCGCCCAGCTCCGTCCTCTGATCGAGCGCCACCGCGACCTGTGGCTGGCACGCAACCGACCAGGTGGTCTCGACGACAGCGTGGCCTGGCTGCAGCACCTGCTCGAGTGCTACGAAACCGGCGTCACCGACCGCTCGTGGGGGCGGATCTAGCCAGGGCCAGGAGGATTGGAGGGCGCCACTCCCTCACCGCCGGTCGGGGCGCCAGTGCTTGACCACCGCCGTCTGGCTGGCGGTGCCCAACAAGGTGCCGTCCTCGGCCCACAGGTGGACCAATCCGTGGCCGTACCCGTCGGCCACCGCTTGGACCCGGATGTCGAGGTGCACCCACTCGGTGGGCACGCGCCGGACCATGCGGATGGTGTTGTCGAGGCTGGTGCCGCCCGCCCATCGCCCGAGGGCCTGGCTGATGCCGAAGGGCACGAAGTCCCCGAGGATGGCCAGGGTCGTGGTGCTCGAGGTCAGACCCTCCAGGCGGGCCCAGAGCGACGACCGGCCGTCGGCGCTGGGGCCTTCCAGCTGGTCCAGCGGCCGGGCGTCGGCCAGGCGGACGTCGAGACGCTGCATGATCGAGGCCTCGTGGCGGCTATCGAGGACCCTTGGCGGGCACTCGTCGGGCGGCGGCACCGGCGGGCGGGCCGCCCACTGTCCCTCGAGCTCGGTCGGGCGGACGCCGAGGGCGGCGTTGACGGTGAAGATCTCCTCGTCGCCGACCCGGCCGATGGCCCGAGCCTGGCTGGTCTGGCGCCCGACGACCATGGCCACCACCTCGATGCTCACCGTGGCCGGAGGGCGGGCGAACGACAGGTATTGCGCGGTAGCCCAGATCGTCTGCCGCCCGGTGGTCGCCTCCATGGCCTCCATGGCCGCGGCCAGCCCGCACCCGCCGAAGAGGGCGCCGACGCCGCTCAGGATGGCGGGCACCACCGGGAGGCACCAGACGTTGGGGTCGTCGGTCGGCTGGAGGCCGAGGAACTTGAGTCCGTCCATCGGCGGTGACTTTAAAGCTGGCGGGCGATCAGCGAGGTCATGGCCTGGGCGCCGGCAGGCTGGAGGTGCACGCCGTCGGGCGTGAACCAGGAGGGCTGGTTGGCGCTCAGGGCGTACCAGTCGGCGAGCACGGCCGTGCCGGGGTAGCGGGCGACGCCGTCGCGCAGCGTGGCGTTGTTGTCGTCCTGCCAGGAGCGCGGGAGGCGCACGGTGACGAAGACGACCCTTCGAGCGCCGGCGACGGCCCGCATCATGGCGTCGAACCCTGCAGGAGTCACCTGCCCGTTGACCCCGAGGCCCACGATCACCTCTGGACGCAGCTGTCCGCTCGCCCGCAGCGCCGACAGGATGCTCACGCCTGTCGACCACTGTCTGCTGACGGCGGCGTCGATCGAGATGCCGTGGACCTGTGCGGTGAGGTCGGGCCGCATGTCGAGCATGACGGAGTCACCGACGGCTGTGACGGGGAGGCCGAGGTGGGCCGGCGCGCTCGGGGGCGGTGCGGTGGTGGATGGGGGCGGCGGGGCGGAGGTGACGACGGACGTCGTGGGTCCGGGGGCGACCTGGGTGGCGGGCAGCACCAGGCGGCGGGTCTCGCTGCCGCTCCCGCTCCGGAGCTGCAGGGCGCCGACGCCCACCAGGATCAGGGCGACGACGGCGACCGCGAGCCAGAGCGAGCGGACCTCGCTCCAGCCCCGCACATTGCCCCGGCTTCCCCAGAATTCATGGTCCATACCTGGAAGGTGGCCCGGGCGACAGACCCAGGCCGACACCCGAAGACTAGATCACGATCACCACAGTGGTGACCAGCTGCTCGTCCGCAGCAGTCTGCTCTCCCACTGATCGCGATAGGCGAGGGCGTCGTGCATGAACGTGCCCGGCCGGCGGTGCTCGGGCGGCGTCTCGTGGGCGAGGAGGGCGAGCAGGCGGTCGTTGTCGACGACCTTCTGCATCAGGATCGCCTCGGGCCGGTGGCCGGCACCGTGGGCCACCTGGAAGCTGGCCTGGATGTCGAGCAGGCGCTGTTCCGGCGGGCGGTCCATGATGGCGGGGTAGTAGGTCCGTCCCCAGAACTCGACGTACTCGCCGAGGGGAGCCGACGGCCAACCGGTGTCCTCCATGTAGAGACTCAGCTCGTGGGTGGCGCCGTCGGCAGGGACGGCGCCCAGCTCGACCTCCTGCATCGCCGACCACGGCACTGGCAGCAGGAGCTTGGCGTCTACCGCGTGGCGGAAGCGGTCCTGCTCGAAGACAATGCTGGCGAGATCGCCACTCTGGATCCGACGGGCGAGACGCTCCCACGCAGCGCCGTCGCGGAGAGCCGTGATCGTGATCACGGTGTATGACGGGCCGGCGCCGTGGGCCTGGTTCAGGTACCACAGCAGGCGGGCGTCGCCTTCCTCGGCCAGCCGGGGCATCCAGGTGTCGCGCCAGACAGCCTCGAAGGCGTCCTCCTCGGCTCCCTTGACCCTGTGCACCTCGTGCAGGAACAGCATCAGTCGCTCCTTTCGGCGATCATCGTCGCCAGCGACCGGCGACGTACCTTTCCGAGGTCGTCGTACGGAAGGCTGTCAACGAGCACCATCGTGTCGGGCACCTTGAAGCGCGCCAGATGTCGGGCACAATGGGCCCGCAGCGCCTCGATCGTCACCTGCCCCTGCACGATCACTGCCGCACCCACGCGCTCGCCCAGGTCGGCGTCCGGGAGGGCGGCCACGGCGGCGTCGGTCACGGCGGGATGGGCCCGCAGCACCTCTTCCACCTCGATCGGCCCCAGCTTCTCCCCGCCCCGGTTGATGGTGTCCGACAGCCGTCCGACCGGGAACACGTACCCGTCAGTGTCCACCCGGGCCAGGTCGCCGGTCCGCAACCATCCGGGTACGACGTTCTGGTCCGACATGACCCAGAGCTCGCCCGGTGCGCCGGGGGCGGCGTCCTCGCCCGAGTCCTGGTCGACGACGCGGATCTGGATGCCGGGCAAGGGCCGGCCCACGGAAGTACGGCGCACCGGGTGGCGGTGATCGTCGGGCGAGAGCATGGTGTAGGCGCCGAGCGTCTCGGTCTGGCCGAAGACGTTCGAGAAGGCGACGTGGGGCATGGCCTCGGTCGCCCTGGCCACGAGGTCGGGCGAAGCCGGCGCCGCCCCGTAGGACAACGCGCGCAGCGACCCCAGGTCGAAGCGGCCGAAGTCGGGGTGGTCGAGGATGCGGCCGAGCATTGTCGGCACCACGAAGGCGGCGCTCACCCGGTGACGCTCGACCAGGTCGAGCCAGCCGCCGGCGTCGAACCGGGGCTGGATGACCGTGGTGTGCCCCGAGTACAGGCTCATGAGCAGACCGAGCAGCCCCCCGACGTGGAACATGGGCACGCACATGATGCGGACGGCGACCGGCGCGCTGGCGTCGAACGGACCGCACCACGACCGGATGCGTCCAGTCAGCACGGCGTGGGGCATGGGCACCGGCTTGGGCAGCCCGGTTGTCCCGCTGGTGAACAACACCAGGGCCTCGTCGTCGCCGTCGCCGACGGGCTCCGGCGTTCCCGTCCCCTGGTCGGGCAGCTCGGCCTCGGTGAGCACCGTGCCACGGGCGCCGAGCGCGGTCTCGAGGTTGTCGCGGTGCCCGCTGTCGGCCACGCCGAGCCCGGCGAGCCCGGCGAGCTCGACCAACCGGCCAAGCTCGTCGACGGTCAGCTGCGGGTTGAGGGCGGCGCCGGCCGCGCCCAGGCGGGCGGCGGCGAGGATGGCAACGAGGGTCAGCGGGCTGCTGGCGGCGATGACGGGCACGCGCTGGCCGGGACGAACGCCCTCCGCCGTCAGGCGGGCGGTGCCGCCGGCCACCGCCTCGCCGAGGTCGCCGTAGGTCCAGGTCTCGTCACCGATGAGCAGCGCAGCCCGGCTGGGGCAGGCCGCCGTCGGCGCGTCGATCACCTCGGCGAGGTTCACGGCGCAGGTGTGCAGCCCGCTCGGGGTTTACCTCGGTTCCACGTAGGGTCGAAAGAGGGCGCGGTGTGGGGTGGCGCCGACGCCCGTTTCGACCAACCGTGGAACCAATCGACCGGTGGTACCGCACCCCAGCCGGGCGGGCTCACCACACCACGAGCTCGTCGTCCTGGACATCGACCACGACGGACTCCCGATCGCTGTAGCGACCCTCGAGAAGGCCGATCGCCAGGCGATCCCCGATCTCGCGCTGGATCAGGCGCTTGAGGGGTCGGGCCCCGTAGACGGGGTCGTAGCCCCGGTGGGCCAGCCACGACCGGGCGGCGTCGGTCACCTCCAGGCCGATGCGACGGTCGGCCAGGCGGCGGTCGAGCTGGGTGAGCTGGATGTCGACGATCTTG
>DASXCO010000244.1 GCA_036491125.1 Acidimicrobiales bacterium
GCCGCATGCTGGCCCAGGTGGGCGTCAGCAAGGTCATCACCCTGACCTCGACCTACGACCACCGCATTATCCAGGGCGCCGAGTCGGGGACGTACCTGGCGAGGATCCATCAGTTGCTGCTGGGTGAGGACGGCTTCTACCAGGACGTGTTCCGCTCGATGGGCGTGCCCTACGAGCCCGTCGAGTGGCGACCGGACGTCAATCCTGTCGATCAGGAGCGCGGCCATCTGGTCAAGCAGATGCACGTGCAGACCCTGATCAACATGTACCGGGTCAGGGGCCACCTCATCGCCGACCTCGATCCGCTGGAGGCGCGTGCGCCGACGATGCATCAGGAGCTCGACCCCGCGACCTATGGCCTCACGCTGTGGGACCTCGACCGCGAGTTCCTCACCGACGGCCTGGCCGGGCGGGACATCCTCAGGCTGGGCGAGACGCTGGGCATCCTGCGGGACGCCTACTGCCGCACCGTCGGCGTCGAGTACATGCACATCTCGGAGCCCGACCAGAAGCGTTGGATCCAGGACCACGTCGAGGGCGTCCCGACCAGGCTCGGCGAGGAGGAGCAGCGTCATCTCCTCGGCCGGCTGAACGCGGCCGAGGCGTTCGAGCGCTTCCTGCACAGCAAGTACATCGGCCAGAAGCGATTCGGACTCGAGGGCGCCGAGTCGGCCATCCCGCTGCTCGACGCCGTGCTCGACGAGGCGGCCAAGGCCGGGACGTCCGAGGCCTTCATGGGCATGGCCCATCGGGGCCGGCTCAACGTGCTGGCCAACATCGTGGGCAAGTCCTACGGAGAGATCTTTCGTGAGTTCGAAGGCGACATCGACCCTGAGTCGGTGCAGGGATCGGGCGACGTCAAGTACCACAAGGGCGCCTCGGGCAAGTTCGTGGGTCTCTCGGGCGCCGAGCTGCCCGTCACCCTGGCGTCGAACCCCTCGCACCTCGAGGCGGTGGACCCGGTCGTCGAGGGCATGGCCCGGGCCCGGCAGGATCTGTCGGACGACGCGGCCACGTTTCCCGTGCTGTCGCTGCTGGTGCACGGTGACGCCGCCTTCGCCGGGCAGGGCGTGGTCGCCGAGACGCTCAACCTGTCCAACCTGCGTGGGTACCGGACCGGCGGGACCGTCCACCTCGTGATCAACAACCAGCTCGGCTTCACGACCGCACCCGAGGCAGCCCGCTCGAGCCTCTACGCCACGGACGTGGCCAAGATGGTCCAGGCGCCGATCTTCCACGTCAACGGGGACGACCCGGAGGCGTGCGTGCGGGTGGGCAGGCTGGCGTTCGCCTTCCGCCAGGCTTTCCGCAAGGACGTCGTCATCGACATGGTCTGCTACCGGCGGTACGGCCACAACGAGGGAGACGAGCCGAGCTACACCCAGCCCCAGATGTACGAGCGGATCGAGAGCAAGCGCTCCGTGCGCAAGCTCTACACCGAGGCCCTGGTGAAGCGCGGGGACATCACCCTGGAGGACGCCGAGCGAGCACTGGAGGACTTCAGGGCGCGCCTCGAGGCGGCGCTCGACCAGACGCGGTCGTCAGCCCCACCCCGACCCACCTCGCTGCCCGAGGTGAGGCCACCGCCGGCCCCGGCGGCGCCGATCGGGACGGCCGTGGAGCGGGCGGTGCTCGATCGCATCGCCGACCGGTTGCACCACCCGCCCGAGGGTGTCAGCGTCCATCCCAAGCTGGCCCGCCAGTTGGAGGCCAGGTCGAAGCTCTACGCCGGGGGCGAGGTGGACTGGTCGTTGGCGGAGGCCCTCGCCTTCGGGTCGCTGCTGTTGGAGGACACCGACGTCCGCCTCACGGGGCAGGACACCCGGCGGGGGACCTTCAGCCAACGGCACGCCGTGCTGGTCGACTACCACACCGGGGCCGAGCACCTCCCGCTGGCGACGCTGGCCGCCGAGGGCGGAAACGGTCGCCGCGGACGGTTCTTCGTCTACGACTCGTCGCTCTCGGAGTTCGCCGCCCTCGGCTTCGAGTACGGGTACTCGGTGGTCCACGGCGACGCCCTCGTCGCGTGGGAAGCGCAGTTCGGCGACTTCATCAACGAGGCCCAGGTCGTCGTCGACGAGTTCATCATGGCGGCCGAGGACAAGTGGGGCCAGAGCTCGTCGCTGGTGCTGCTGCTGCCGCACGGCTACGAAGGACAGGGTCCCGACCACTCCTCGGCCCGGATGGAGCGCTTCCTGACCCTGGCCGCCGAGGCCAACGCCACCCTGGTGAACCTCACGACCGCGGGCCAGTACTTCCACCTCCTGCGGTCCCAGGTGCGTCGGGAGATGCGCCGTCCGCTGGTGATCTTCACGCCCAAGTCGCTCCTGCGGTCGAAAGCGGCCCGCACGGCGATCGACGACCTCACCGACGGACACTTCCGGGCTGTGCTCGACGACCCCGCAACCGGCGAGGCCGGCGCCCGTGTGGATCCCTCCACTGTCGGGCGGGTGGTCCTCTGCGCCGGCAAGGTCGCCTTCGACGCCATGGCCGCCCGCGACGCCCTGCTCGAGCAGGGCGCCGGGCCGGTCACCGCGGTGGTCCGCGTGGAGCAGCTGTACCCGTGGCCCGAGGACGGTATCGCCACGTTGCTGGCCCGCTACGAGAAGGCCAGCGAGGTCGTATGGCTCCAGGAGGAGCCGGAGAACATGGGCGCCTGGGCCTTCGTCCACGGACGGCTCCACCGCCTGCTCCGCAACGACTTCACGCTCCGCCACGTCAGCCGGGTCGAGGCGGGGAGCCCGGCCACCGGTAGCACGGCCATGCACCAGCTGGAGTTGAAGGACCTGCTGGCTCGCGCCCTGGAGCCGTTCGACTAGCCGGCTACCGGAGCGCGAACCCCAAGATCGCCTCGAGCTCGGCGATCGCTCGAGCAGGGTCGTCCACCTTGATCGTGGTCATCCCCAGGGCCCGGGCCGACTTCAGGTTCACGCCCAGATCATCGAGGAAGACGGACTCGCCGGGGGCGACACCGAGCTCGGCGCAGGCCAGCTCGTAGAAGCGAGGGTCGGGCTTGCGCACCCCGATCCGACTCGACTCGACGATCACGTCGAACAGCTCACGGATCTCTCTCATCGGCGGATCGCCGTCCGGGAGGGTGAAGTTGTTCGTGAGTGCCGCGGTGCGCAGCCGCTCCTGGCAGCGGCGCACCGCAGTGACCATCTCCGGGCGGATCTCGCCGGCCAGCAGGCGCATCACGGCGGCGGCGTCGAGCTCATGACCAGCGCTGCGGGCCTCGGTCTCGAAGAGCCGGCAGAACTCCTCGAAGGTGACAGTGTTGCGCTCCAAGCGGGCCCAGGCGTTGTCGTCGCTGTTGGTGGCGTTGAGCGAGCGGATGAACCCGGTCGGCAGCCCGTGGGCCCGCTCGTACTCGGCGAAGGCCTCGAACGGGCTGGTGATGATCACCCCGCCGATGTCGAACAGGACGGCCTTGAGCTCGCTCATTCGCCTCATCGTACGGAGGCGGGCGGGCTGGGAAGGCCCCCGCGCCGCCTTCGGCCCCGCCCTCGGCCCGCCCGATCGCCCACCGGGCCGCCGCCGGATGGTTGACTACAGGAAATGGCATTTCGGCGCGTCGTCGTGGACGGGTCCAACATCGCCACCGAGGGTCGCTCTGTTCCCAGCCTGGCTCAGCTCGACGAGGCCGTCAGGGAGTTTCAGCGCGAGTACCCGGACGCGGAGGTGACGGTGGTGGTCGACGCCTCTTTCGGGCACCGGATCGACGAGTCGGAGCGCATGGCGTTCGACGAGGCGGAGGACCACGGCGAGATCGTCTCGCCTCCCGCCGGCGCCATCGGCAGGGGTGACGCCTTTCTCCTGCGTATCGCCGAGAAGACCGGCGCGACCGTGCTGTCCAATGACTCGTTTCAGGAGTTCCACGGCGAGCACGAGTGGCTGTTCTCGCAGTCGCGCCTGGTCGGGGGCAAGCCGGTGCCCGGCGTGGGCTGGATTTTCACCCCTCGCACCCCGGTCAGGGGTCCGCGCAGCCGCGTGGCGACCCAGGACGCCAAGCGCGCCCGGGTGCGGGTCGGCTCCAAGGAAGCGTCGAAACCGATGCCAGTGCCGGCGTCGCCGCCACCGGGTCGAGGTCGGCGGGACGGCAGGGCGAAAGAGCCCGCCGACGGCGCAGGGGCGGCGAAGGAGTCCGCCGACGGCGCCGGGGCGGCGAAAGCGGGGGCGGTGAAGGAGGCCACGCCTCCGGCCGATCCCAAAGTTCGTCGGGCCATCGCCGCCGCCACGGAGGAGGTCGTGTCACCGCAGACCTCCTCGGGGGGTCGTCGTCGCCGGCGAGGGTCCGGGCCCCCGCCCCAGGCAGTCAACGATCCGCTGACCTTCATCAGGTTCATCGCCGAGCACCCCCTGGGCCAGCAGCTCGAGGGCGAGGTGGAGGGCTTCACGTCTCACGGCGCCTTCGTGCGGATCGAGGATGCCCAGGCCTACGTGCCCGTCTCCGGTCTGGGCGACCCGCCGCCCCGCAGCGCCCGGCGGGTGCTGCGGCGGGGCGAGCGCCGGCCCTTCGTGCTGCAGGCCCTGGACCCCCAGCGGCGTGGGGTGGAGCTGGCCCTGCCGGAGTATGCCCAGGTGGCCGGGTCGCCCAGCGAGGAGACGGTGGA
>DASXCO010000245.1 GCA_036491125.1 Acidimicrobiales bacterium
GAAGACGGAGCTGTCGAGGGGAATGCTCTCCATGATCTCCGTGGTCACGAAGCCGGGCTGCACCGAGTTGAAACGTACGCCAGCCGGGCCATACTCGTCGGCCGCGTTGCGCATCATGGCGTCGATGGCTGCCTTCGATACCGGGTACGCGCCGAAGACCGGGTGGGTGGCGGTCGCGGCTATCGAGGACATGCCCACAAAGCTGCCGCCGCCGGCTGCCACGAGGCTCGGTACAGAATGCTTCACGCAGAGCATGGTCCCCACCACATTGAGGTCGAGCACCCGACGGAAGTCGGCCACGTCCTGTAGGTGGTACGGAGCGAGCATCCCGGCGCCACCGGCGTTGGCCACCACGCCTTTGAGATTGCCAGCCCATGCCACCGTTGCGTTGACTGTCGCCGCGACGTCGTGCTCTACCGTTATATCGGCCACAGTGACCTCGATGTCGACCCCCGAGCTCTCGAGCGAGGACGCCACCTCCTCTAGCCGCGACCGCGTCCGCCCACAGATCATCACCCTGGCACCCTGGCGGCCCGCCTCGGCGGCGCAGGCCCTGCCGATGCCCGTCCCACCTCCCGTTACCAAGACGCCGCAGCCAGAGAGCGAATCTTCCGATTGCAACTCAGTCCTCCCGTCGCCCGAGAATCGAGAAAGGAACTACATCACAGAGAGCTTGCACTGCAGGCAAGCCAAGGCCAGCGGCGCCGAGGTGTCAAGCAACGCGGCTGCCAAGACCCTCTGCGATAGTAATCTCATCGTCCTTTCCGGGGACGGGCCGCTGTGTCGGGCAACCCGGGTGCTCGGGCTTGCGGTCACTCGTACTTTGCTTGCCAGTCGTCTACGGTCACTCGGGTGCCCGAGCTCCCCGTCCCTCGAACGCTGGCCGAGCTGCTCGACCTCGAGGTCCTCGACCGCGACCTGTTCCGTGGCGTCAACGTCGGGATGAACCGGCACCGGCTGTTCGGCGGGCAGGTGGCGGCGCAGGCGTTGCGGGCCGCCGGACTCACGGTTCCGGACGACCGCTTTCCCCACTCGTTCCACGGCTACTTCCTCCGGCAGGGCCGGTCCGACCGAGCCGTGATCCTCCACGTCGACCGGGATCGCGACGGCGGGACGTTCTCGGCCCGGCACGTGCGGGCCGTACAGGACGGCGAGGTGATCTTCTCGATGCTGGCTTCGTTCACGGTCGAGCGTCCCGGGGGAGAGTTCGAGGCACTGGCGAGGTCTGACCGCCCGCCGCCCGCCGCCGGGGACCGTGTAGAGCGCCTGCTCCTGCTCGACGTCGTGGAGATCAACCCGTTGGCGATGAAGAACGGCCGCGTAACCCACCCCGACGCTTTGTGGATCCGCGCTCGCGACCCGCTACCTGACGACCGCCTGCTGCGGGCGTGCGCCATCGCCTACGTCTCCGATCTGGGCACCGGATTCGGCCAGGTTGAGGTCGAGGGCGTCGGCACCGGTGGACCGAGCATCGACCACGTGATGTGGTTCCGCCGCGATGTGGATCCGTGCGACTGGCTGCTCCTCCACCTGCAGCCCGGCGCCGCCGCCGGAGGACTCGGCGTCTACACGGGGACCGTACGCGACTGCGAAGGCCGGCTGGCGGCGTTGCTTGCCCAGGAGATGCTACTGCGAGCACCGAGCCAGCAGGAGCTGGAGCAGCTCGCTGAGATAGCCGAGCTCCGACGGAGGTCCAGCCCTCACCGCGAGGAAGGGTGAGCCGCGGGAAACGGGGTCGTGCAGTGCGGGACGGACAACATCGACCTACATGGTTGGCGAGGCTGGCAGTGCGGCCTCGATCGCGGCAATGACCTCGGGCGCCTCGGGATCGATCGCTGGTCGGAAGCGGGCGACAACGTCGCCAAGGGGCGAGACGATGAACTTCTCGAAGTTCCATTCCACTTCGCCGGCGTGGCCCGCGGCGTCGGGCGCGGCGGTAAGGATGTCGAACACTGGGTGGCGGTTAGCCCCGTTGACGTCCGCCTTCTCGTAGACCGGAAAAGTGACCGAGTAGGTCGTCGAGCAGAACTCGTTGATTTCCTCGGCTGTCCCCGGTTCCTGTCCGCCGAACTGGTTGCACGGGAACCCGAGCACCGAGAACCCGCGCTCGGCGTACCGCTGGTGGAGCCGTTCGAGCCCGGCGTACTGCGGTGTCAGCCCGCACTTCGACGCCAGGTTGACAATGAGGAGCTCCTTCCCGTCGTGTTCCGCAAGCGTGGTTGGCCTGGCGGCCAGGGTCCGGACCGGCACATCAGTGAGGGAGCCGTTTGCCCCCCGCCGGACATGGATCTCTGCGTCGGCGGAGAGCGGCTGTTTGAACCATCGGTCCGGCGTGTCCTCGATGAGGGCGACCAGGGCGTCCATGCCCATGAACGGGCGGGCGACGCGGGTTGCGGTGATCTCCTCACCGGATGGCATCCGCACCCGTTCACCGGGCTGGACGTCAGAGGCAGGGACGGCAACCCACGTCTCGTTCTTCATGGGCCGAATGATGCCACGATCAGCCGGAGACTCGCGTGGGGCCGACTTCACGATCTGCGCGGCGATCACCTCGGGCTGTACGGACTCCTGCCGCGCCCTGACCACCGGTGAAGGCGGTCTGTCGTGCGCTTCGGCAAGAAACGGGCTCTTCGTGGCGGGCGGGCGCGGGACCGAACCTCGCACCGGATCGTCTCGCAACAGAGTGTTTACATTCGGGATAACCACCCGAAACAGTCCACAAGTATCCTGATCTCCACAACTGAATAGACGCACCTAGGGTTCCGTGCTGCGTCGGTCCGTTCCCCTTGCGGCCCCGCGGCAGTCTGGTCCGAGAGGTGCACACACATGGGATTCATCACGGTCCATGTGTGACACGGAGGGAGAAAAGCCCGGGAGGCCATTGCGCTTTCCCGGGCTTTGTCTTTTGCAGCAAGGAGTCTGGACATTGGAAACCATCAGAGCCGTACTCCCTGAACACGGGACGATTGCCGACGCTCTCGCCGCTGACGGGGTCGAGTATGTCTTCGCGTCCTTCATCGACGTTGCCGGGCGTGCGAAGTCCAAATGCGTGCCGGTGAGCCATCTTGCCCCTCTGCTGGCCGGGCACGAGAGGTACACGCCCCGTGGGCTCGGCGACCTCGGCCAGATGACCCCTGACGAGGACGAGTGTGTGGCCGTACCGGACCCCGACACGCTGTGTGTGCTGCCCTGGGACCGTCGGTTCGCGGTCATGGCCGCTGACCTCCACTACGGCGGGACCGAGCCGTTCGCGCTCTGCACGCGGTCCATCCTGAAACGCCAGCTCGACAGGGCTGCGAACGCAGGCTTCGGGCTCAACCTGGGGGTTGAGACCGAGCTCTACGTGGTGAAGGAGCCGGCGTCCGAGACGACGCGCTCCTACCTGACGCCAATCGCGCCGTCGGGCAGGCATCGGCCCACGGCGGCCTACGACGTCGAGTCGACCCTCGACGCCATGGCGTTCCTCGACCCCATGGTGAGGTACATGGAGGAGTGGGGCTTCGGGGTCTTCAGCTTCGATCACGAGGGCGGCGACGGGCAGTACGAGTTCGACTTCGACCACGCCCCGGCCTTGCAGATGGCCGACCGTCTGACGCTGTTCCGCCTCATGGCCAAGCAGGTGGCGAAGGAGGTGGGGATGATGGCCACATTCATGCCGAAGCCCTACACCGAAGCCTGGGGATCGGGTTGGCATTTCAATATGAGCCTGGCCGACGCGGGCACGGGCGAGAACGTCTTCAGGGATGCGCTGGACCCGTGCGGACGAGGGTGGAGCAAGACCGCCTACGGGTTCGTGGCCGGAATCCTCCGTCATGCGCCCGCCCTGGCCGCCATCTGTACGCCAACCGTCAACTCGTTCAAGCGGCTCCAGCCCCGGCTCGCCGATGGAACCGTGTCCTGGGCACCGGTGTGGGCCGCATACGGCGACAACAACCGCTCGTGCATGCTGCGGCTGCCCCGCAACCGGCCCTGCGTGGAGAACCGAGGTGTGGACTCGGCCGCCAACCCATACCTTGCGGCGGCCTTCCTGCTGGCGGCGGGTATCGAGGGGGTCGCCGAGGGGCTCGACCCCGGTGACCCGGTCGAGGACCTCACCTATGACTGGTCGGCATCCGGCCCCAGTGGCGGCGACCTGGTGGCGACCCGGCTGCCCCGCACGCTGCTGGAGGCGATCGAGGCGTTCGCTGCCGATCCGCTGACACGGGAGGTGTTCCCCGCACAGTTCGTATCCGCCTACGTCGACATGAAGCTCGCCGAGTGGGAGGGCTACCACTCCCAGGTCAGCGAGTGGGAGCGGTCGACCTACCTGACGATGTTCTGAGCGGAGGCCGACCAGTGACGCCCCCGAACGAGCATCTCACCCCGGCCCCAGCCGGCCCCGTGCGATGGGCGGACCTCGCCTGGCCCGAGATCGGCGACCTGAGCGCGCAGCGAGCTAAGGAGGTGGGGTTACTCCCGGTGGGGGCGACCGAGCAGCACGGCCCGCACCTGCCGACGGGTACCGACACCATCATCGCCACGACACTGGCGGAGATGGTGTCGGCGAGGACCGGAGCGCCGGTCCTTCCGGCGCTCTCCATCGCCAGCAGCTACGGCCACGGCACGTCGCTACCAGGCACGCTGTCCCTCTCACCCGAGCTCCTGGCGAGCCTGGCCCGCCAGTCCATCGAGTGGGCTGCCCTGTCTGGTCTGCGACGCGTGCTCCTGGTGAACGCCCATCTCGGCAACGAGTCAGCGCTCGGAGTCGCGACCGATCACATCCGGCTGCATCGCCCAGACCTTCGCGCTGGTGTCGTGGGCTGGTGGTCGGCCGATCCCGAGGTCATGGCCGAGGTACTGGCCGACGGCGACGACATCCACGCCAACCGAGCCGAGACGTCGCTCATGATGAAGCTCGCGCCGGACCTCGTGCGTCAGGATCGCATGGTCGGAGCGGACGACCCGGACCGTACCTCTCGCCTGGTGTTCCGCTACAGCGCGCCCTCCCTGTCGACGAACGGGGTGACGGGCCGACCGAGCGAGGCCACACCCGAGCTCGGGGCGTGGATGCTCGAGCGCACGGTGGCGGCCCTGTGCGCCGTTGTCGAGCGAGGGCGGGTCGAGGAGCCGCCCCTGAGTGAGCATGTCCCGTTGGGATCGGCAGGCCCGGTCATCGCCCCCGAGACACGCACGGACGAGGTCGTCCGATGACAGGCGACCGGACAGGCGCTCGTGGCGGCGGGCCCGTCGTCGCGATCCTCGCCGGGAGGTCGCCGGATGACCGCTACTCGTTGCACCGCGGCTACGTGGAGGCGGTATGGGCGGTCGGTGGGCGGGCCGTGATCGTGCCCGCCGGGCCAGGTGCCGATACCGATCAGGTGCTCGACGTCGTGGCGTCGAGCGACGCCTTGTTGGTGTCCGGAGGAGGCGACGTGGATCCAGCCACCTATGCCTCTGCGGACGAGTATGACGCCACCACTCTCCAGGAGTGCGACCCCGAGCGGGACGCCCTCGAGCTGGCGGCGGTGCACCAGGCCACGGCGTCGGGCGGGCGTGTGCTTGGCATCTGCCGGGGAGCCCAGCTCCTGGCGGTGGCGTCGGGGGGCACGCTAGTCATGGACCTCCCCGGCGCCGGCTTCGCGGGGCACTGGGAGTACGAGCGTCAGCACGAGGCGGTCCACGGGGTCCAGGCCGATCCGAGGACGGGGGCATCGGTGGCGCTCGCGGGGGCGTCGAGAGTGAACTCCATCCACCACCAGGCAGTGGCGACGGTCGGAACGGCGCTACGGGCCACGGCATGGAGCGACGACGGCGTCGTCGAGGCAGTCGAGGGAGAGGGACAGCTCGGCGTGCAGTGGCATCCCGAGCGAATGGCGATGCACGAGCCGCGCCACCTGGCGCCGTTCTCATGGGTCGTCGCGTGACCGTGACCGCTACCGATCGCGTTGCCGTGGTGACCGGCGGAGGACGGGGGATCGGGCGGGGGATCGCGCTGGCCCTGGCCGACATGGACCTCGCCGTGGTGATCGGCTGGTCGGCGGACGAGGCGTCGGCCCTTGCCACCGCGGCCGAGATCGAGAAGAAGGGCGTTCCCGCCCTCTGCCTGCAGGGCGACGTGGGTGACCCGGGCACGTCGGCGATGCTCGCCCGGGTGGCCGAGTCGGAGCTCGGCCGCTTGGCCGTCTGGGTCAACAACGCGGGCGTCTCGGTGCTTGCGCCCCTCGTGGAGACCACACCCGAGGCGATGGCCCGCATGGTCGAGGTCAACCTGCTCGGCACCTTCCGCGGCACGCAGACGGCGGCTGCCACGATGGTCGCCGCCGGGCGAGGCGGCCGGATCGTGAACATCGCCTCCGACCTGGGGATACGGGCCGCACCGCTCCTCGCTGGGTACAGCGCGACGAAATTCGGCGTCGTCGGACTCACTCAGGCAGCCGCCATCGAACTGGCGCCCTCGGGGATCACCGTCAATGCAGTATGTCCGGGCACGGTTGAGACGGACATGGTGCTGGCCGAGGAAGCTGCCGAGGCCCGATTGAGGGCGACATCACCGGGCGACGTCCACGACCGGCTGCTGGCGGCCGTGCCCGCCGCCCGCCTCTGCACTCCTGAGGACGTGGCTTCCCTCGTGACCTGGCTGGCGGGCGACGACGCCGGCCACGTCACGGGACAGGCCATCTGCAGCAACGGGGGGTCGATTCTCCATTGACCGGCACGACATCGGACCACCAGGGCTGCGCGGGACTCGTCCCACCGGCCTCGAAAGGAGCCCCGTTGCTTCCCCCCTCCAAGCTCACTCGTCGCACACTTGTTGTACTGGCTGCGGTAGCCGTCCTCGTCGCCGCCTGCGGCTCTCCCGGGTCAAACTCGGCAACAGCCACAGGGGTGTCGGCGTCGCACACGCTCAAGCTCGCCTTCGGGCACGACATGCAGGTGCCCGACCCCGACATCTTCTACGAGATCGAGGGCAACGCCGTCGTCACCTCGGTCTATGAGGGTCTCGTCAAGTACGCCAACGGCTCGACGAAGGTCGTCCCTGCCCTCGCCGACAGCTGGACCGTCTCACCCGACGGCCTGACATACACCTTCAAGCTCCACCCCAGCGTGACCTTCCATGACGGCACGCCGGTGGACTCGGCAGCGGCGAAGTTCAGCTTCCAGCGTCGCGCCGGGGTCAACTCGGCGCCCTCCTACATGGTCGCCGACGTCACCTCGATGGACACGCCCGACCCGCTCACCTTCGTGGTGCACCTCGACAAGCCGGTCAGCGCCTTCATGGACTACCTGGCCGCACCGTACTCGCCCAAGCTGGTGAGCCCGACGACGGTCCAGGCCCACGAGACCGGCGGGAACCCGGGCGACTGGGCGCAGAACTGGCTCAAGACCAACGACGCCGGCACGGGACCATACCGGATCTCACAGTTCGTTCCCGGCAGCCACTACGTCCTGACGTCGTATCCCGGGTACTGGGGCACGAAGCCCTACTACTCGACGGTCACCATCGACATCGTCCCTGACATCAGCACCCAGCAGGTGGAGCTCCAGAACGGCCAGCTGTCGATGAT
>DASXCO010000246.1 GCA_036491125.1 Acidimicrobiales bacterium
ATGATCCTCACCGTGGCCCGACTGCTCGCCGGGGCAATGGGCATCAGCGTGATCACGTCCAGCGGCCAGCAGGAGGCGGCCTCGGTCGTGGGCGAGGACGCCGACGATGGCGTCGCCGTCCTCCGGGTGGGTCATCAGCTGCCCAGCCTGAGCCTGGCCCCGAGCTCGGTGCCGACCACCGGCCAGATCGCCATCGCCGTTGGCGCCACGGACCCGGCGGGCTCACCTCCCGCAGTCACCATCGGCACCATCCGAGGAGTCAACCGGCAGGTGCGGGTGAACGACGGACCGCCGCTGCTGGACGCCATCGATACCGACGCCCCGGCAGGACCGACGCCAGGCGGCGCGCTGCTCGATCAGTCCGGGAGGGTCGTTGGCATCACCACCGAGGCCACTGACGACGGTGGCGGCGCGCACTGGCTGGCGGCATCGGCCACAGTCGTCGACGACGCCGCGGACCAGCTGGTCACGACGGGCAAGGTCGTGCACGCGTGGCTCGGCGTCTCCGCCGATGACCACGAGCCATCGACATCGACCGGTGGGAGCACGCCTCCGGGCGTCCAGGTCCTGGCTGTGCAGAGCAACAGCCCGGCTGCCTCGGCCGGGTTGGAGCCGCAGGACATCATCGACTCGGTGGACGGTCAGCCGGTGCCGTCGATACTCGACCTGCAGGGTGCGCTGCGGCTCCATCGACCGGGGGCGTCGGTCACGCTCGACGTGGTGCGCAACGGCGGGCACTGGCCGATGCACGCGACGCTCGGCTCAGCGGCGGCGTAGACCGGCTCCGCCCGCATCCCGCATAGCATTCGGCTGGTGAGCACACCCTCGCCCTTCGGCGGCGGCAACTTCTTCGAGAACCTCCTCGGCGATCTGCTCAAGATGCTCGCGACACAGGGTCCGGTGCACTGGGAGCTGGCCCGCCAGGTCGCCCAGGGTGTCGCCAGTGGAGGCCAGCCCGAGGCCAACGTCGAGCCGCTCGAGCGGATACGCCTCGAAGAGCTGGTCAGGGTGGCGGACCTCCACGTAGCCGACGCCACCGGGCTCTCGACGACCGTGAGCGGCAGGGTGGTGAGCATCCAGCCGGTGACGCGATCCGAGTGGGCCTGGCACACGCTCGAGGCGTGGCGCCCCCTGCTGGACTCGTTGGCCCGCTCCCTATCGGGCGCGCCGGAGGAGCCCGGCCCTGGCGGCCGGCCCGAGGACACACCCGGCCCTGGCGGCCGGCCCGAGGACACACCCGGCCCAGGAGACCAGGGGGGATCGGCAGGCCTGGGCGGACTGGGAGGCCTGGAAGGACTGGGTGGACTGGGCGGACTGAGTGGACTGGGCGGCCCCGGCGGACCGGGCGGGCCGGAGGACCCCCACCCGATGCCCGGTTGGGATCCCGACCCCGACCAGGACCCGTCGGGGTTCCTCGGCCAGCTGGGTCAGGTCATGGGGCCCACGCTCCTCGGCCTCCAGTTCGGCGCCATGGTCGGCCATCTGGCCGAGCGGGCCATGGGTCAGTACGACCTTCCCATCCCCCGCCCTGCTTCCGACCAGCTCATGATGGTGCCGGCGAGCATCGCCGCCTTCGCCAGCGACTGGAGCCTCCCCCTGGACGATGTCCGGCTCTGGGTGTGCCTCAGCGAGGTGACCCACCACGCCATCCTGGGTCGGCCCCACGTCCGGGCCCGGCTGCAGGAGCTTCTCGAGGGCTACGCCGCCGGCTTCCAGCACGACCCCAGCGCCCTCGAGGATCGACTGGCGGACATCGACCCCACCAACCCCAACTCCCTGCAGCAGGCACTGGGCGACCCGACGGCGCTCCTGGGCGAGCTGCAGACACCCGCCCAGCGCCAGTTGCTGAGCCAGCTCGAGGCGCTGACGGCCGCCATCGAGGGCTACGTCGACCACGTCATGGACAGCGTTGGTCATCGGCTCATCAGCTCGTACGGGTCACTCACGGAGGCACTCCGGCGGCGGCGGGTCGAGCGGGGCGAGGCCGACCGCTTCGTCGAGCGCCTGTTCGGTCTGGAGCTCGGCCAGGCACAGTTCGACCGGGGTGCCGCCTTCGTGAAGGGTGTGATCGAGAGGGGCGGTGAGCAGGCCCTGTCCCAGCTCTGGACCTCAGCCCGCAACCTCCCGACCCCCGCCGAGGTGGAGGCCCCGGGCCTCTGGCTCGAGCGCATCAGCATCCCTACCGACGACGCCTGAGCTCACACGACGATGGTGCGGTGCTCGGCCACCCGGCCGTCGTCGACAGCCAGCCAGCCGCGGGAGACTAGGCGTCGACGAGGGAATCCTCGGCGGCCCGCTCCTGGAGATGGAGATCGACCTTGCGCTTGATGCGCTGGAGGGCGTTGTCGATCGACTTGACGTGGCGTCCGAGCCGCTCGCTGATCTCCTGGTAGGACTTTCCCTCGACATATAGGCGGAGCACGTCGACTTCCAGGACCGACAGCATCTCGGCCATGGACCTGCGCATGTCCTCCATGCGCTCGCGCGAGATCGCCTGCTCGGCCGGGTCGGTGCCGTGGTCGGACCCGAGCAGCTTCTCCACCAGGCGGTCGTTGGGCTCGTCGTCGGGCCGCGTGGCCGAGATCGACACGTACTGGTTGAGGGGCTGGTGCTTGTGGCGGGTCGCTGTCTTGATGGCGGTGATCACCTGGCGGGTGATGCACAGCTCGGCGAAGGCCCGGAAGGAGGACTGCCGATCGGGACGGAAGTCCCTGGCCGCCTTGTACAGCCCGATCAACCCCTCCTGCTCGATGTCATCGGCGTCGGCGCCGACCAGGAAGTACGTGCGCGCCTTGGCCCGGGCGAAGCGCCGGTAGCGCTGGAGGAGGACGTCGAGGGCACAGCCGTCTCCGCCGTGGAATCGGGCCACGAGCTCGTCGTCAGGGCAGTCGAGGTCCGGACGCCAGTCGATTCGAAGCGACATGTTCTCTACCTCTGAGGTGCTGTGACCGAGCTGCGGCGCTCGATGGTGGTGTGGACTAGTTCTTTTTAACCAGTCTGAGCGGCCGTGTCAACCGTCACACCCGCGCCCGAATCAGGACAGATGTACCCCGAGCCCCCCAGACCACACCAAAGTTTTCCGGCCGAGAACTAGTACGACAGGGCCAGGCGCTGCCGGGCCACTTCGAAGCAGGCCACGGCGCCGGCGGCGGCGACATTCAGAGAGGCGAGGGTCCCGACGCTCGGGATGGCCACGACCAGATCGCAGCGCTGGCGGGTGAGCCGGGCCAGGCCCCGGCCCTCGGATCCCAGCACCAGGGCCAGCGGCTGGTCCGCCAGGGCCAGGCCGAACAGCGAGGTCTCCGCCTTGCTGTCGAGGCCCACCGTCCAGACCCCGTGGCGCGCCAGCTCGGCCAGGCCGGCCGGGACGCTCGGGATCATGGCCATCGGGAGCCGCTCGATCGCCCCGGCCGCGGCCTTGGCCACCGTGGGGGTGATGTGAGCGGCGCCGTGGCGGCCCAGCACCGCGCCCGTGCTTCCCGCCCCCTCGGCCGTGCGCAACAGGGCGCCGAGGTTGTGAGGATCGGTGACCCCGTCAAGGACGACGAGGAAGGGGCTGGGGCCCCCAGCCGAGCGCCGAGACATGGCGTCGAGGTCGACCTCCGGCAGGGCCTCGGCGTGGGCCAGCACCCCTTGCGGCACCTCCGTCCGGGACTCGGCGTCGAGACGGGACCTGTCCACCGTCCGCAGGGGCACGCCGCGCTCCGCGGCCAGGAGGCGGATCTCGGCGAGGAGCGGGGAGTCGTCCATTCCCTCGGCCAGCCACACGTCCCGCGTCCGCCTTCGCCCGGCGGCCAGCAGCTCGCGTACCGCCCGGCGGCCCTCTATCTGCTCGCCGCCCAGGCCGCGGGGCTGGCGCCGGGCCGTGTCCCGGGCTCCCGGCGGCCGCCGCTCGGTGGCTCGGCGCCCGGCAGCCGCTCCCTTCGGGGCCTGCCCGCGATGCGGTCGTCGAGACCCACCGGGGGGTCGCGGCCGACCCGTCATCGTTCGCCGCCTTCCAGGAGCATCACTGCCAGACAGGCGATCCCCTCGGCCCGCCCCAGGGACCCGAGGCCTTCCGATCGCTTGGCCTTGACGCTCACCGGCACGCCGAGGACCCCGCTCAGTCGGTCCTGGAGCCTGGTGCGGTACGGAGCCAGCATCGGCGTCTCGAGCACGACCGTGCAGTCGGCGTTCACGAGTGTCCATCCTGCGTCCTGCACCATGCCCCTCACCCGGCCGAGGATCGCCACGCTGTCGGCGCCCGACCACGTCGGATCGGTGTCGGGGAAATGCTGGCCGATGTCCCCCATGGTCGCGGCGCCGAGCATGGCGTCGGCGAGCGCGTGGGCGACCACATCGCCGTCGCTGTGCCCGGCCAGGCCCGTCGCTCCCTCGATGGCGACGCCGCCGAGCACGAGCGGGCGACCAGGGTCGGTGCTGAACCCGTGGACGTCGAAGCCGAGGCCGACTCGACCGGTCATGGTCGCAGGAGGGCTTCCAGCACCACGAGATCGGAGACCTCGGTCAACTTGATGTTGCGGGGATCGCCCGGCACGACCGCGACCGTCCCTCCGGCCGCCTCGACCAGGGCGGCGTCGTCGGTGGCCTCTCCCCCGGTGCGATGGGCCGACCTCAGCCCGGCTGCCCGGAAGGCCTGCGGAGTCTGCACGGCGACCAGCTCGCTGCGGTCCAGCGTGGAGACGACCCGGCCGTCGGCGACCTGCTTGACGGTCTCCGCGATCGGAACGCCGGGTACCGCGGCGTCGACGCCGGGGGCGAGCGCCTCCACCACCGCTCTGAACAGGTCGGCTCCCGCCAGAGGGCGGGCGGCGTCGTGGACGACGATCACCTCGGCGTCGGCGGGAACGGCGTCGAGGCCCGCTCGCACCGAGGCGGCTCGGGTCGAACCACCGGTGACGACAACATCGGCCCCGCGGGCTTCCGTCAGAGCCCGATCAGGGACGACGAGCACGACGCCCGCGGTGACCGCGCGGGCCGCGTCCAGCGACCAGTCGATCACCCGACGCCCGGCCAACGACTCGAACTGCTTGAGCCGTCCGAAACGGGTCGCGCTTCCCGCCGCCACGACGATCGCCCAGGCCTCAGCCCTCGTCCCCCGCTCATCCACTCCTGTCGTGACCGGTGCCGCTAGGGCAGCGCCTCGTTCAACTTCTCCTCCGCCTCTTCTTCGCTCACGCCGATGGCGAAGGTGAGCTCGGAGACCAGGATCTGGCGGGCGCGAGTGAGCATGCGCTTCTCGCCCGCCGACAGGCCCTTGTCCTTGTCGCGGATGGACAGGTTCCGGACGACCTCGGCCACTTGGTAGATGTCGCCGGACTTGAGCTTCTCGACGTGGTTCTTGTACCGACGAGACCAGTTTGTCGGCATCCGGGCCTCCTTCTTGCGAAGGACGGCGAACACCTCCTCGACCTCCTCGTCGTTGATCACCTCTCGGAGACCGACCTCGTCGGTGTTGTCGGCCGGGACCATGAGGGTCAGGTCCCCGTAGGCAAGGCGGAGCACCAGGTACTCGCGGTTCTCGCCGAAAACGTCCTTTTTCTCGCGCTTTTCGATCACGGCGGCGCCGTGGTGGGGGTAGACGACTTTGTCACCGACGTCGAACGACATACCACTCCCAAGAACGAGACGGCGAGGGGATTCCTCCAGGGTACGGGGAGGGGCGACTTTGGACAACTTTGCGGGCGGGGTGTTTGCCACCCAAGGGCTACCGGCCCTCTCAGGCAGGTGCGAGGTACGCTGCGGCTCCAAATGCACCAAGGCGAGTTGCTGGCCAGATCGGAGCTGTTCAGGGGACTGGGTCCCCCCGCCCTCGACCAGGTGGTAGATGCGACGCGGGCGGTCTCGCTCCAGCGCAATGACGTGGTGTTCGCTCAGGACGCCCCGGCCGAGGAGCTGTTCATCGTCCGGTCCGGACGGATCGCCATCGCGCAGCGCTCGCCCGATGGACGCCAGACCATGGTCGCCCTCATGGAGCGGGAGGATCTGTTCGGGGACATGCCCCTGTTCGACGGCCGGCCCCGCTCGGCCGAGGCCAGGGCCCTCGAGCCCTCCCACCTCGTCGGCGTGCCGTACGGGCCGATCAGGGATGTCCTGGCCCGGCAGCCGGAGCTGCTGTGGTCGGTGGTCTCCATGCTGGCCGGCCGACTGCGGGCCACCAACGCCGCGCTGGCCGACAGCGTCTTCCTCGACGTCCCCGGCCGAACGGCCAAGCGGCTCCTCGAGCTGGCCGGCCCGGCCGACGAGTTCGTCCTCCCCGTCACCCAGGAGGAGCTCGCCGGCCTCGTCGGCGCGTCACGCGAACGCGTCAACAAGGCGCTGGCGGCCTTCCTGCGGCTCGGGTGGTTGCAGCAGGCCGATCGCCACTATCGGATCGTCGACCGCGAGCAGATGACCCGCAGGGCGACCTGATCCCCTGGCTCAGCTGTAGCGGTCGAGGATGCTGGTCTCGGCCAACCGGGAGAGGCCGTCCTTCACGGCCCGGGCCCGGGCCCCGCCGACCCCGCCGACCTCGTCGAGGTCCTCGACCGTGGCCCGCATGGTCTTCTGAAGCGTCGCGAAGTGGGCCACGATGCGATCGATCACGCTGTCGGGCAGGCGGGGGATCTTCGACAGCAGCCGGAAGCCGCGGGGCTCGAGGCTGGCGTCGAGCTCGACCTCGGGCGCGATCCGAAGGATGCGGGCGACGTTCTTCACGTCCATGAGGTCCTCGCTGGGCAGGCCGGCCAGCTCCTCCATGGCTTGGTCGAGGCCTCGAGGGCGCTGCTCGCCCAGGTAGTCCTTCACCACCAGACGGCGATCGTCGTCGACCCCGCCCATCAGCTCGTCGAGGGCAAGGAGGAGCAGACGCCCGTCATCGCCCAGCTCCACCAGGTACCCGTGCACCTCCTCGGCGATGCGGCGAACCATCTCCGCCCGCTGCAGCACGCTGGCGACGTCGCGCACGGTGACGAGGTCCTCGACCTCGAGGGTGGAAAGGGAGCTGCTGACCGTGTCGAGCCGGTTCTTGTAGCGCTCCAGGGTCTGCAGGGCCTGGTTGGCCCGGTTGATGAGCTGGGGGATCGGCTGCAGCGGGTGCTTCAGGTCATGTCGGTAGACAGCGATGATCGACATGTCCTCCGACACCGAGATAACCGGCACATCGATCGACCGCGCCACCCGCTCGGCCGTGCGGTGACGCGTCCCCGTCTCGGTGGTCGGCACGTTCGGGTTGGGAACGAGGTGCACGTTGGCCCTGGCGATGCGGCTGGCGTCGGGCGACAGGATGATCGCACCGTCCATCTTGGCCAGCTCCGACAGTCGCTGCGGCGTGAACCCGGCGTCCACGAGGAAGCCGCCGGAGCAGATGGAGAGCACCGCGGGGCCGTCCCCCACGATGATCAGCGCCCCCATGTTGGCCTGGAGGATGCGATCCAGACCCTCACGGAGCGGACGTCCAGGGGCCACCACCGCCAAGGCATCGATCATGGCCACGCTACGCCGGGCCAGCACAGAGGAATCGTAGCCCCGAGGTGCGGAAGCGATCGATAGTTACCCCACCAGGCCCACTGGGGCCGTGCCCCTGGGCCCGCCTCCGGCTGCCGCTGTCTCCACCGTCGGCTCGGCCAACAGGAGCTTGACCGCCTCGGCCAGGGTGGCCACCCGGACTATCTCCATCCCGGCGGGTCCTCGCGGCCCCGACGCGGGCACCACGGCCCGGCGGAATCCCAGGCGCACGGCCTCGGCCAGGCGTCGCGGCAGCTGCGCCACCTGACGGACCTCGCCGCCGAGGCCGACTTCGCCGCACACCACGAGATCCGGCGGCAGCGCCCGACCGCTCACCGCCGAGGCCAGCGCCAGCCCCAGGGCGAGATCGGCGGCGGGCTCGGTCACCCGCACCCCACCGGTGACCGAGGCGTACACGTCCGCCCCGGTGAGCAGCAGCCCGACGCGCTGCTCGAGGACGGCGAGCTGCAACGCCATGCGCCCGCTGTCCAGGCCCTGCGCCGAGCGACGGGGCATCGGCAGCTTGGTGGGGGCCACCAGGGCCTGGAGCTCGACCAGCAGCGGACGATGGCCCTCCATGGTCGGAAGCACCACTCCGCCCGGGACACCGGTCTGTCGGTCTCCCAGCAGCAACTGGCTGGGGTCGGCGATGCCCGCCAGGCCGGCCTCGGCCATCTCGAACAGCCCGAGCTCCCCGGTGGGACCGAAGCGGTGCTTGGTCGCCCGCAGCAGCCTGAGGGCGTGGTGGCGCTCGCCCTCGAAGGACAGCACGGTGTCGACGACGTGCTCGAGCACCCGAGGTCCGGCCAGCGTGCCTTCCTTGGTCACGTGGCCCACCAGGAGGGTCGCCACGGCCGTCGACTTGGCCGCCTGCAGCAGCTGCGACGCGCACTCCCGGACCTGGGTGACCGTGCCCGCCGTCGATCCGAGCTCGGGGTCGAGCACTGTCTGGATGGAGTCGACGACAACGACATCGGGGCGCAGGTCACCGATCGCCTGCAGCACGTTGGGGAGCGAGGTGTCCGAGAGCAGCCACAGCCCGGGCAGGAGGGCGCCGAGACGCTCGGCCCGCAGACGGACCTGCTGGGCAGATTCCTCGGCCGAGACCAGCAGGGCCTTCGCCCCCGCCGCGGCCATCGCCGCCACCGCCTGCAGCAGGAGCGTCGACTTGCCGATCCCCGGCTCCCCGCCCACCAGCGTCACCGAGCCGGGCACCACCCCACCAGCCATCACCCGGTCCAGCTCGGCCAGTCCCGTCGGCATCGGCGCCGCCCCGGCCAACTCGACATCGGCTATCGGGCGAGCGGGCTCCGCCGATGGCGCGCCGGTCACGGCACGACGTCCCTTGTCGGCCGGCAGCGTCTCCTCGACCAACGAGTTCCATGCGTCGCACGACGGACATCGCCCGCTCCACCGCGCCGAGACGCTGTCGCACTCGGTGCAGCGATGGACTCTGCGATCACGGGCCATCGACTGGCACCGTACCGGGAGGGTGCGACAGTCCAGTGGATGCCTGGCGCGCCGGAGGGCGGTGAGGGACCGGCGCGCCTCAGGTGGTGCGGACGATCAGGATGGTCGAGGTGGCGTGGTGGCTCACCTTGTTGGGGACCGATCCGATCAGGAACCGGCTCACCCCCGTCATCCCCCTGTTGCCCATCACCAGGAGGTCGTAGCGGCCTCGCTCGGCCTCGTCCAGCAGCACGGCCGCCGGATCGCCGTCGATCGCCATGGCCTCGATGGCCACGCCACTCCCTCGGTGGCGGGCGACCTCGGACTCAGCGGTGAGCAGCGACTTGGTCTCGGCGCCCACGGTCAGCACGGTGAGCTTGGCGCCGGTGGCCCCGGCGAGCTCCACGGCCCGGTCGACGGCCTTCGCCGCGGTGCGCGAGCCATCGGTTCCGACGAGTATCCGTTCGTACACGAGGCGACAGCGTAGGAGCCCGCCGGGGGGTGGGCGCTACTCCGGCGCGGGACCGGTTCCGGCCAGCTCCACCGGCGGCGGCTCGATGCCCTCGATGGCCCGGAACACGACCTCGCCGTTCTCGACGTCGACGATGATCGTCTCGCCCACCCGGAACTCCTTCCACAGGAGCTTCTCCGAGAGCGGGTCCTCGACCATCTGCTGGATCGACCGGCGCAGCGGCCGGGCGCCGAGCTGAGGGTCGTACCCCTTCTCGGCGAGCAGCTCCTTGGCCGCCCGGGTCATCTCCAGACCCAGGCCCTGCCCCTCGAGCTGCTCGCGCACCCGCTTGGTCATGAGGTCGACGATCTCGATGACCTCCTCGCGGGAGAGCTCGTGGAAGACGATGACCTCGTCGATGCGGTTGAGGAACTCGGGCCGGAAGTGCTGCTTGAGCGCCTCGTTGACCCGCTCCTTCATCCGCTCGTAGGTGACCGACTCTTCGGACTTGGCGAACCCCACCGACGCCCGACGCAGGTCGGCCGTGCCCAGGTTGGAGGTCATGATCAGCACGGTGTTCTTGAAGTCGACCGAGCGACCCTGGGAGTCGGTCAGGCGCCCGTCCTCCAGGATCTGGAGCAGGGTGTTGAACACGTCCGGGTGGGCCTTCTCGATCTCGTCGAACAGCACCACGGAGAAGGGCTTGCGCCGGACGGCCTCGGTCAGCTGGCCGCCCTCCTCGTAGCCCACGTAGCCAGGCGGGGAGCCGACCAGCCGGCTCACGGTGTGCTTCTCCATGTACTCGCTCATGTCGAGCTGGATGAGCGAACCCTCGTCGCCGAAGAGAAACTCGGCCAGGGCCTTGGCCAGCTCGGTCTTCCCGACCCCGGTCGGGCCCAGGAAGATGAACGACCCGCTGGGCCGCTTGGGGTCCTTGAGGCCGGCCCGGGTGCGGCGGATCGCCCGCGACAGGGCCTGGAGGGCGGGCTCCTGGCCGACGATCCTCTTGTGGAGCTCCTCCTCCATCCGGAGAAGCTTGGCCGTCTCCTCCTCGGTCAGCTTGTAGACCGGGATGCCGGTCCAGTTGGCCAGGACGTCGGCGATGACCTCCTCGTCCACCACATCGAACAGGTCGATGCCCTCGGCCCGCCACTCGGCCTCCTTGGCCGCCTTGCGGTCGAGGCGCTCCTTCTCCTCCTCGGACAGCTGCTTGGCCTGGTCGAAGGCCTGGCGCTCGATCGCCGTCTCCTTGTCGTGGCGGATGCGGCCGATCTCGTCCTCGAGCTGCTTGTAGTCGGGCGGGGTGGCCATGCGGCGGATGCGCAGGCGGCTGCCGGCCTCGTCGATCAGGTCGATGGCCTTGTCGGGAAGGTAGCGGTCCGAGATGTAGCGATCGGCGAGGTTGGCCGCGGCGACCAGGGCCTGGTCGGTGATCGTCACCGAGTGGTGACTCTCGTAGCGGTCGCGCAGTCCCTTCAGGATCTCGATCGTGTGGTTGAGCGACGGCTCCTCGACCTTGATGGGCTGGAACCGGCGCTCCAGGGCGGCGTCCTTCTCCAGGTGCTTGCGGTACTCGTCGAGGGTGGTGGCACCCACCGTCTGGAGCTCGCCGCGGGCCAGCATCGGCTTGAGGATGGAAGCAGCGTCGATGGCACCCTCGGCCGCGCCGGCGCCCACGAGGGTGTGGAGCTCGTCGATGAACAGGATGATGTCGCCCCTGGTGCGGATCTCCTTCAGCACCTTCTTGAGGCGCTCCTCGAAATCCCCCCGGTAGCGGCTGCCGGCCACCAGGGCCCCGAGATCGAGGGTGTAGAGCTGCTTGGCCTTGAGCGTCTCGGGGACGTCGTTGGCCACGATCTTCTGCGACAAGCCCTCGACGATGGCGGTCTTGCCCACACCCGGCTCGCCGATCAGCACCGGGTTGTTCTTGGTCCTCCGGGAGAGGACCTGCATCACCCGCTCGATCTCACGGTCCCGGCCGATGACCGGGTCGAGCTTGCGCTCCCTCGCCAGGGTTGTCAGATTGCGTCCGAACTGGTCGAGAACGGGCGAACCCGAGGGCGTCTCCTGCCCCGAGGACGGGCCGCCCGATGTCGACTCCTTGCCCTGGTAGCCGGAGAGGAGCTGGATCACCTGCTGGCGCACGCGCGACAGGTCGGCACCCAGGTTCACCAGGACCTGGGCGGCGACACCCTCACCCTCGCGGACCAGGCCGAGCAGCATGTGCTCGGTGCCGATGTAGTTGTGCCCCAGCTGGAGTGCCTCACGCAGAGACAGCTCCAGCACCTTCTTGGCGCGGGGGGTGAAGGGGGGCGAGCCGGTGGGCGAGCTGCCAGCCGGCCCGATCGTCTCCTCGACCTTCTCCCTCACGGCCTCCAGCGAGATCCCGAGGGACTCGAGGGCCTTGGCTGCGACGCCCTCACCCTCGTGGATGAGGCCGAGCAGGATGTGCTCGGTGCCGATGAAGTTGTGGTTGAGCAGGCGCGCTTCCTCTTGAGCGAGGACGAGCACTCGTCTGGCTCGGTCTGTGAAGCGTTCGAACAACTACCGGCCTCCTGGGAAGGCTGACTCCATGGTCTCATTCTACCCGTGGGTGTCCAGTTCCTCGCTCCCTCCTTTTTCTGGACCTCCACCCGCTCGCGCCCCCGAATGGGGGAGTGCACCCCCTCCCGGTTGTCCGCGTGACGTGTATCTCGCCTAAGTTCCACTACCAGTGAACGTCGCAGAGGTGCTCGGCCTTCCCGGCCTCGAGGATGATCTCGCTCGCCTCGAGATCACCCTCCACCGGGTCGTGACCACCGAAGACCCCTTCCTCAGTGAGGTTGCGACCCACCTTATCGCCGCAGGTGGCAAGCGCCTCAGACCGTCGTTGACCGTGGCCGCGGCGGCCGCCGGCGGTATGGCCGCCTCCGAGGAGGTCCTGCTCGGAGGGGTCGCAGTGGAGCTGGTGCACCAGGCGTCGCTCTACCACGACGACGTCATGGACGAGGCCGCGACCAGGAGAGGGGTCCAGAGCGTCAATGACCGGTGGGGGAACCTGGTGGCCGTGGTGGCCGGGGACTTTCTGCTGGCGCGGGCGGCCGGGATCGCCGCGAGCCTGGGGACGGAGGTGGCCGGGCTGCTGGCTGCCACCCTCGCCCGCCTCTGCGAGGGCCAGATCAGCGAGGTCCACACCGCGTTCGACGTGGACCGCGGCGAGCAGGCCTACCTGACCACCATCCTCGACAAGACGGCGTCGCTCATGGCGACCTCCTGCCGCATCGGCGGCTTGACGGCCGGCCTCGATCGGCGCCAGGTGGACGCCCTCACCACGTTCGGGGAGTGCTTCGGGATGGTGTTCCAAATTCGTGACGACATTCTCGACGTCGTCGCCACCGAGGACGAGCTGGGCAAGGGAGTGGGCCAGGACCTGGAGCGGGGCATCTACACCCTCCCCGTGCTGCGGACCCTCGGCGACGCCGGCGTCGGCCCCGAGCTGCGCTCGTTGCTGGGCCGGCCGCTGGACCGGAGCCAGCGGGAGAAGGCCCGCCACATGGTCGCCACCTCGGGTGGCATCGCTTCGGCGGTCGGCGCCAGCCGGCGCTACGCCGACATGGCCGCCGTGGCGGCCTCGGGCCTCAACTCGGGCCCGAGCGGCTCGGCCCTCGGCCGCCTGGGCCACATCCTGGTCGACGACATCCCGACCGGCTGAACCCGCCAGTCAACCGCGCTCTATTGCTGCGGCTTCGCCGACCCGGGCGGGGCCCCGTCCCCGCCCTCCTCCGGAACGGCGGGGGCCCCAGCCCCGCCGCCGGCCGTCTCCGGCCTGAGCGTCGGGAAGGCGATGACGTCGCGGATGTTGGCAACGTCGCCAAGGAGCATCACGAGGCGGTCGATCCCGATCCCGAGGCCGGCCGTCGGCGGCAAGCCGTACTCGAGCGCCCGCAGGTAGTCCTCGTCGACCACCATTGTGGCGTCCGTGTCCCCCGCCGCCCGCCGGGCCGCCTGCTCCTCGAAGCGGGCCCGCTGCTCGTCGGGGTCCACCAGCTCCGAGAAGGCGTTGCCAAGCTCCCGGCCGGCGACGATGGGCTCGAAGCGCTCGACCAGCCCGGGCCGGGTGCGGTGGTCGCGCGCGAGGGGCGACACCTCTTTCGGGTAGTCGCACACGAACACGGGACCCCAGAGCTCGGCCTCGGTGGTCTTCTCGTAGATCTCGAGCACGAGCTTGCCCGGTCCCCACGAGGGAGTCACGGGCACGTCGTGCGCTGCGGCGATGGCGCGCAGCTCCGGCACGGACATGCCGACGTCGACCGCGACGCTGGCGTGCTCCTCGACCAGCTCGGTCATGGTGGCCCGCCGCCAGGGCGGGGCCAGGTCGATGGGGCGGCCTCCATAGGTGAGCGAGGTGGTCCCCACGAGCTCGCGGGCCAGGCTCGAGACCAGGTCCTCGACGAGCTCCATCATGTCGGTGTAGTCGGCGTAGGCCTGGTAGAGCTCGAGCAGCGTGAACTCGGGGTTGTGGCGGCGCGAGAGACCCTCGTTGCGGAAGACGCGCCCGAGCTCGAAGACGCGTTCCATGCCCCCGACGACCAGTCGCTTGAGGTACAGCTCAGTGGCGACTCGAAGGTAGAGATCCATGTCGAGGGCGTTGTGGTGGGTGACGAAGGGACGGGCGTCCGCGCCTCCCGGCACCGGGTGCAGCACGGGCGTCTCGACCTCCACGAAGCCGCGCTCCTCCAACCATGCTCGGACGAAGCTGACCGTGCGGCTGCGCAGGCCGAAGACCTTGCGTGTCGAGTCGTTCGCCCACAGGTCCACGTAGCGCTGGCGATAGCGGACTTCGGGGTCGGCGATGCCCCGCCACTTGTCGCCGAAGCCCCGCCGGGCCTCGGCCAGCAGCTCCCAGTCGCGCAACTTCACGGACAACTCGCCCCGGCGCGTCCGGACGACCTCGCCGGTCGCTCCCACCCAATCACCCAGCGAGAGCCGGGAGAAGGCGTCGTAGCGCTCGGTGAAGCCGCTCCCCGCGAAGAGCTGAACGGCCCCGCTCGAGTCCCGCAGCTCGGCGAAGGTCAGCTTGCCCTGGGGCCTGATGAGCATGAGCCGCCCGGCCACGGAGACCGACACGCCGGTCTCCTCGCCGACACCCAGCTCGGCGAACGCCGTCTGCAGGCGGGCCGCCTCGTCGGTGCGCTCGAAACGGTAGGGGACGTCGGGCATGGTCCTCCGGGTCCTCGGACGACTACCTACCGCGGGGCCACGTTGCGCTCGAAGACGAGCCGCAGCCCGTGGAGCGTAAGCCATGGCTCGTGGTGCTGCACGCTTGTGCACACCCGGCAGATCAGATCGGCCAACCCTCCCGTGGCCACGACCGTCGACGGGCCGAGCTCGTCCTCCAGCCGCCGGCACATGCCGTCCACCATCGCCGCGCAGCCATAGACGGCACCGGACTGGAGCGCCTCCACCGTGCTCTTCCCGATGAGGTGCCGAGGGGCTTCCACCAGCTCGACGCGGCGCAGCGCGGCCGCACGCTCGAACAGTGCGTCGAGGCTGATCTCGACGCCCGGCGCGATGGCCCCGCCGAGGTACTCGCCGCGCTCCGAGATGGCGTCGAAGGTGGTAGCCGTCCCCAGGTCCACCACGATGGCCGGGCCTCCATACAGGTCGAAAGCGGCCACCGCGTTGGCGATCCGGTCGGCGCCCACCTCCTTCGGGTTGTCGATCATGATGGGCATTCCCGTGCGCGTCCCGGGCTCGACCACGACAACGGGCACCGGGTACCAACGGTTGAACATCTCGCGCAGAGAGGCGGTGACCCTGGGCACGCCCGACGACAGGGCCACCCCGGTGACAGTGTCGGCGACATCGAGGTCGTTGAGGTCGAGCAGGTGCGTCACGAGGAGGGCGTACTCGTCGGCTGTGCGTTCGGACTCGGTCGCGATGCGCCAGTGGTGGAGCAGCTCTCCGTCAGCGCTCGGCGGCGCGTCGGCGGAGGCCGGTCCGAACATACCGACGACCGTCTGCGTGTTGCCGACGTCGATGGCGAGCAGCACGGGTCAGGCCTCCCCAAGGTCGAGGCCGATGTCGACCGCCGGAGCGGAGTGGGTGATCGCTCCCACCGAGATGAGGTCGGCACCCGCGGCCGCGAACGCGCCCACCGTGTCGACCGTGACGCCGCCGGAGACCTCGACCAGCACGCGGACACCGTCGGGCCCGTCGGGCGCGCGCTCCCGGACCATGGCGACGCAGGCGGCGACCTCGTCGGGCGTCATGTTGTCCAACAGCACCTGGTTGGCGCCCGTCGCCACCGCCTCGGCCACCTGGTCGAGCCGGTCGCACTCGACCTCCAGCAGGCGTCCCGGCCAGCTGCGACTGGCCCTGGCCACCGCCTCGGCGATCGTCACGTTCCCCAGATGGTTGTCCTTCACGAGGACGCCGTCCGAGAGACTGCCCCGGTGGTTCACACCGCCGCCGGCCCGCACGGCGGCTTTCTCGAGCGCGCGCAGGCCGGGCGTCGTCTTCCTGGTGTCCAGGATCCGCGTGGCCGGGTTGGCCACCCGGGCCCGGTCGACCAGGCGGCGGGTGGCGGTGGCCACCCCCGACAGATGGCACAGGAAGTTGAGGGCGGTGCGCTCTGCGCTCAGTACCGGGCCCGCCGGCCCACAGACGGTGGCGATCGTGCGACCAGGCGCCAGTGGAGCGCCGTCGTCCAGCTGCCAGGCCAGCGTCGTCGACGCGTCCACCTGTAGGAAGGCTTCGGTGGCGCAGGCGCGCCCGGCGAGCACCCCCTCGACCCGGGCGACCAGGCGGGCCTCGGTCCGCGTGCCGGCGGGCAGGAGCGAAGCCGTGAGGTCGCCGAGGGGCAGCAGGTCCTCGGCCAGGGCTCGGCCCACCGCTTCTCGGACCGCCGAAAGCGGCGGGTGGACGGCGGGCAGCTGGGCGGTCACCGGTTCATCCGGTCACCGGGTCGGTACCAGCCGGCAGCGCAGCGCGGGGTCCAGCGCCGGAAAGTCGGAGCGGGAGTGGGCGCCCCGGCTTTCCCGCCGGGCGGTGGCAGCCGACAGCACGGCCCTCGCCACCTCGACCAGGTTGGCCAGCTCCCAGGTCGCCGGCCCGCGCCCTGCACCGGCGACCTCGTCCACGACGGCGTGAGCGGCGGCCAGAGACTCCTCGCTCCTTATCACCCCCGCGCCGAGCGTCATCGCCTGCTGGAGTCGGTGGCGACGTTTGTCCACCTCGCCGTCGTCGCCTGCCGCGCTCTCCGGTGCTGAATCGTGCCGACGCCAGGGCTCGAGGAGCCGCACGGGGATCGTGTCATCGTCGCCATGGTCGGTCGCAGTGTGAGTGGCTGGCGCGCCATCGAAGGCTTCCAGCGTCGGGCCCATGGCGCCCGAGGGCTCGGGCCCGTCACGACCATCGGCGATCGCCTCGACCACCCGGGCCGCGAACACCATGCCCTCGAGCAACGAGTTCGACGCCAGTCGGTTGGCGCCGTGGACCCCCGTGCAGGCCACCTCCCCGCACGCCCACAGACCCGGGAGGGTGGACGCTCCGTCGAGATCGGTCAGCAGCCCGCCCGACAGGTAGTGGGCGGCAGGAGCAATAGGTAGCCAGTCGGAGCTCGGGTCGAGGCCGATCGAGCGGACCGAGGCCGCGATCGTCGGGAACCGCCGGTCGAAACGCTCGAGCCCGGTGGCGTCCAGCCACAGATGGTCAACGCCCTGCTCGAGCATGCGGTCAGCCATGGCCCGACTGACAACGTCGCGCGGTGACAGCTCCTCGACGAAGCGCCGGCCGTCGACGTCCCGAAGCCGGGCCCCGTGGCCTCGCAGCGCCTCGGAGAGCAGGGGACGGGGCATGGCCGGATGGTGCAGGGCGGTCGGGTGGAACTGCATGAACTCGACGTCGGCCACCGCTACCCCGCGGCGCAGGGCCATGGCGACGCCGTCCCCGCTGGCTTCGGACGGGTTGGTGGTCACGGCGTAGATCTGGCCCGCGCCCCCCGTCGCCAGGACCACCTGGGACGCCCGGACCTCGTGGGGTCGGCCGCCCGGATCGAGGGCCACCACGCCGCGGCAGCGCCCGGCCTCCACGAGGAGGTCGACGGCGAACCACCCCTCGAGCAGGGCCGCAGCCGTCTCCCGCACGGCATCCACCAGCGCCCGCTCGATCTCCGCACCCGTGGCCGCCCCGCCGGCGTGGACGACGCGGGCGGTCGAGTGACCGCCCTCACGGGCCAACGCGAGCCCGCCCCCCGGATGGCGGTCGAACACCGCGCCCATGGCGATGAGCTCCTCGACCCTGGCCGGGCCCTCTCCGACGAGCACCTTCACGGCATCGGCGTCGCACAGGCCGGCTCCCGCGGCCAGGGTGTCCGCCAGGTGGAGGTCCGTCGAGTCCTCGTCCACCCCCAGCACGGCGGCCACGCCGCCCTGGGCCCAGCGCGTCGTCGACTGCGCCAGCTCGGCCTTGGTCACCACGCCGACCCGGAGGCCCGAGCTCCCGGCCGCCCGCACGGCCGCCGACAGCCCGGCCACCCCGCTCCCGACGATGAGGACGTCCAGCGCCGCCGGACCTTCGGCCGGGAGGCCGGGGTTCGTCACTAGCGAGGGGTGGGCTGGAGCCCAACCGGCTGGAACACCCGGTTGGCAGCGTCGACGTGCACGACGCGCGGCTCGAACCCTTCGAGCTCGGAGTCCTCGTAGTCGGCGTAGGTGAGGACGATCACCTTGTCGCCCGTTTGGACGAGCCGAGCGGCGGCGCCGTTGAGACAGACCTCGCCATCCCGACCGGCGATGGCGTAGGTCTCGAACCGGGCACCGTTGTCGATGTCGAGCACGGCCACCTGCTCGTGCTCCCGGATGTCGGCCAGTTCCATCAGGCGGGTGTCGAGGCTGATCGAGCCAACGTAGTCGAGCTCGGCTCCCGTCACGGTGGCCCGATGGATCTTGGACTTCATCATGCGGCGGCGCATCTCTTGCCTTTCGCGAGGGTCGGGCACGCGTGGGCGCTCATGGCGTCCGCGCTCCGAGGTTGTCGAGCAGGCGGGTCGACCCGAAGCGGGCCCCGACCAACAGACGGACGTCGCCCGCGAGGGTGGCGGGCACGGTCAGGTCGTTGGCATCGACAGCCACGGCGTAGTCGAGCTGGGCGAGTGGCTCGGCGGTCACGACCGCTGCCATCGCCGTCGCGACCCGTTCCGGCGTTGGCTCACCGGCGTCGACCGCGCGGCGACCGGCCAGCAGCGCGCGGTGCAGCACGGGGGCGGCCGCCCGCTGTTCCAGCGTCAACCGGGCGTTGCGGCTCGACAGGGCCACGCCATCGCGCTCACGTACCGTCTCGCACCCGATGACCTCGACCGGGAACGAGAGGTCGGCGGCCAGGCGGCGCACGACCAGCAGCTGTTGGTAGTCCTTCTCGCCGAAGTAGGCGCGACATCGTCCCGTGGCGGCGAACAGCTTCGACACGACGGTCGCCACGCCTTCGAAATGGCCGGGACGGACCGCTCCCTCCAGGCCCTCGGTCAGTGCCGACACCCGCACCGAGGTCAGCACCGGACCCGGGTACATCTCCTTCTCCGCCGGCAGGAAGACATAGTCCACGCCCCGTCGGCCACCGAGCTCGACGTCCCTTTCGTGGTCTCGCGGATAGCTCGTCAGGTCCTCGCGGGCATCGAACTGGAGGGGGTTCACGAAAACCGTCATCACCACGGTGTCGCACTCCGCCCGGGCCCGATCCACCAGCGACAGATGGCCGGCGTGGAGGGCGCCCATGGTCGGTATGAGGCCCACCTGGCGGCCCGTGGCCCGCTCCTTCTCGAGGGTCCGGGTCAGCTCGTCGAGCGTCTCGATCACCGGCACGCCGCCAGCCCCTCCATCGCGCGCTCCTGCACCAGCCGCTGGGACAGCTCGACCAGGGCGTCGTACGCGGGTCGCTCGGCGGGGTCGAGCACGGCGCGGTGTCGCTCGACCGTGGCCCGATCGCCTCGGGCCACCGGCCCGGTGAGGGCGCGCGCCGGCCCGACGGCGGCAACGTCGTCGAGGGCGCCGCGAGCGAGCGCCATGAAGGCCGCCAGCGGGACCCCTGCGCCGGCGGCTACCCGCTCGACCTGGCCGAGCAGGGCGACCACGTGGTTGGCGGCCAGGCACGCAGCGGCGTGATAGGTGGCTCGGGCGGCGTCGGGCACGGCCAGGGGCTGACCTCCGAGCGCCGCCACCAGGTCGAACGCCAACGGGTCGCCCGCCACGGCGAAGAACGCTCCGGCGGCGAGACGGGCCGCGCCCACGCCGGGCTCGGGGAGGGTGACGAGGGGGTGCACGGACGCCCGTCGGGGATGGGAGTCGAGCACGTCCAGCCCGAGCGAGCCGGCCAGGTGGAGCACCACGGCGGTCGGCGAGGGCTCGACGGCGGCGCTCACCCGGGCGACAGCACCGTCGGGGGTGGCGATCACCAGTACGTCGACGCCGCGTGCTGCGAAGCGCAGGTCGTCGTGGCGCCCCAGCATGCCAGCGAGGCCCCAGCCGGCATTCGACAGGGCCGTGGCGAGTGACCGTCCGGCGCGACCCGGTCCGATCAGGCGAAAACTGGTCAAACGACCTCTCTCGACGTTCCGGCCCCTCCAACGAGGGTGCCGTTCGTGCAGTGCCTAGAGAGTACCCAATTTGGCGACCTCGCCCGAGACGCGCGCCTCCCAGCCGTCGGGCACCAGCTCGGGAGCCAGGTCGGCCAGCGGCGCGACCACGAAGCGCCGCTCCCACATCCGGGGATGGGGCACGACCAGGTCGGGGTCCTCGACCTTCTGGTCACCGACCAGGAGGACGTCGACGTCGAGAGGCCGCGGACCCCACCGCTCGGCCGGGACTCTTCCCGCCGCGGCCTCCAGCCGGCCCCCGAGCTCGAGGAGCTGCCGTGGCGTGCGTTCGGTGGCCAGCTCGACGACGAGGTTGAGATAGGGCCTCTGGCCGGGGGGCCCACCGACCGGTTCGGTCTCGTAGAGCGGGGAGACACCCACGACGTCGGGCAGGCGGGAAACGGCCTGTCGCAGGGCGGTGCGACGGTCCCCGATGTTGGACCCGAGGCCGAGAAAGGCGCGCACGCCTACGGGCGGGACCGGGTGATCCGCACCCCGACCGAGTCGAGATCCGCGGCCAGCGGCGGGCGCAGCTTCCGCACGCCGACGATGACCGCTGTCACCCGGCTGTCACCGAGCACCGCGTCGGCGATGCCCTCGGCCAGGGCCTCCAACAGGCGATAGCTCCGGCTGGTGACGACCGACATCGCTTGCTCGACCACCTCGCCATAGTCGACGGTGCCCGCCAGATCGTCCGTGCGGCCGGCGGCGGTGAGATCGGCGACCACGTCGAGGTCGATCTCGAAGGGCTGGCCCCGGGTCTGCTCCTCGGGGAGGGCTCCGTGGGTACCTACGACCCGGAGGGCCCGGATCTCGATCCGGTCGAAACGCTCACCCGCGTCATCGGGCGTCATCGGCCTCGCCGGCCGCATCTTCGGGCCCCCCTCCGGGGCCGATGTCGAGCTCGGGCGAGAGGGTTACCAGCTGTCGACCAAGTGGGCCCATCTGCCGGCGCACGATGCGCTCGACGGCGGCGATGGACTGCGGGCCCGAAGGCACCTTGCCTGACCAGCGGAGGTACCCGGCGATCACACCCATCACCCGGTCGCCGAGCTCCTCCTGGTGCAGGAGGAGCCGCTCGCCCTGGTCCAGCCAACCCCGCAGGTGCACGAAGATGTCGGGAAGCACCAGACGGGGCTCGGAGCTGGGACCGAAGGGAAAGTGCGCCCAGGGAATATCCATCTCGTCGTAGGCGTGGAGGTTGTGCGGGGACCCGAGCAGCGACACTACGAGGGTGAACCCCTGCTCCCGGAGCCAGATGATCTCCTCCTGCCGGCGCACTCGCCGGTGGTTGCGGGCATAGCCGCCGGGGCGCTCGCTCACCGCCAGGTGATCTCTGATCACCCAGGCGAAGTTGCGGGGGGCGATCCCGGCCGCCCAGCGACCCTTCACTCGTCCCCCAGGACCACGTCGCTGTCCTCGCCCACGACCTGCGCCGCCTGGATGGTCGGGCCGACGTCGTGGACACGAACCATGCCGGCACCGTTCGCCATCGCCCAGACGGCCGTGGCCAGCGACCCGGCCAGGCGCTCCTCGGTGGGAAGGGGGCTCGGCTCGCTCTCGACCAGCTGTCCGAGAAAGCTCTTGCGGCTCGTGCCGATCAGGACGGGGTGGCCGCTCGCCACCAGCCGACCGAGGTGGCGGAGGAGGCTCAGGTTGTGCTCGGCCGTCTTGCCGAAGCCGATCCCCGGGTCCACCCAGACCTCGCTGACCCCGGCCGCCAGCGCCCGCTCGGCCCGTTCCTCGAGGAAGGCCGAGACCTCGCCGACGACATCGTCGTAGCGGGGGTCGTGGTGCATCGTCCGGGGGGTGCCCCGCATGTGCATTGCAACCCAACCCACGCCCTCCGCCGCCGCCACCTCGTGCAACGAGGCGGAGATGTCGTTGACCAGGGTCGCTCCGGCACGCACGGCCGCCTCGGCGACCGGCGCCTTGGCCGTGTCGACCGATACCCGAACGTGCGGCGACAGGGCCTCGATGACCGGGATCACCCGCCGAAGCTCCTCGGGCTCGGCGACTGGCTCGGCGCCGGGCCGGCTCGACTCGCCGCCGACGTCCACGACGTCGACACCCTCGGCCACCATCTCGAGACCGTGAGCCACCGCGGCGTCGTGAGAGCAGAACTGACCTCCGTCGGAGAACGAGTCCGGCGTCACGTTCAGCACACCCATCACCAACGCGCGCATGGGAGTCAGCGTAGGTTCTCAGCCTGGTGAGCGGTGGACGGAAGGGCCCGCCGACGGCCCGCTGTCGGATCTACGGGGCGGCTGGCGGGTGCGACGGCCTCTACCGACCGTGGATGAACTGCATCGCCTCGGCCCGGGTGGCGACATCGGAGCGAAACAGGCCCCGCACCGCCGAGGTCACCGTCAGGGCCCCCGGCTTCTTCACCCCCCGCATGGACATGCAGAGGTGCTCCGCCTCCATCACCACGAGCACGCCTCTCGGCGCCAGCCCCCGCTCGAGCGTGTCGGCCACCTGGCTGGTCAGCCGCTCCTGGACCTGGAGCCTCCGCGCGTAGGCCTCGACCAGACGGGCGATCTTGGACAGCCCCGTGATGCGGCCGTCGTCGTTCGGGATGTAGGCGACGGCCGCCCTGCCGATGAACGGCACCATGTGGTGCTCGCACATCGAGGCGAAGGCGATGTCCTTCACCATCACCATCTCGTCGTGCTCGGCCGCGAACGTGACCGTCAGGTGTCGCTCGGGGTCGTCGTCGATGCCCGAGAAGAGCTCCTCGTACATGGCCGCGACCCGCGCTGGGGTCGCCAGGAGGCCCTCCCGGTCCGGATCCTCGCCGATCGCCTCCAGAAGCTCCCCGACCGCCTTCTCGATGCGGCCGCGATCCACGCTCACTGCGGCCTCGGCATGTCGTTCCCGACGTAGACGCAGACCCTCGGCAGGTTGCGGTATCTCTCGGAGATGTCCAGCCCGTACCCGACGACGAAATCAGGCGGGATGCGGAAGCCGACGTAGCGCAGGTCGAGCTTGGTCCGCTGAAGCCCCTCCTTCACCAGCAAGGCGCACACCTCGAGGCTGGCGGGCCCGCGCGCCAGGAGGTTGCGCCGGAGGTACGACAGCGTGAGCCCGCTGTCGACGATGTCCTCCACCACGAGGACGTGCCGGTCAGAGAGATCGAGGTCGAGATCCTTGACGATGCGAACGACGCCGCTGGTCTTGGTGGCGCTTCCGTACGACGCCACCGCCATGAAGTCGAACTCGACGGGCAGACGGATGGCCCGGGCCAGGTCGCTCATGAAGACGAAGGCACCTTTCAGCACACCCACGAGCAGCGGAGGACGACCTGCGTAGTCGAGGGTGATCTGACGGCCGAGCTCCTCGACCCGAGCCGTCAGCGCGTCCTCGGCCACCACCACCCGTCCCAGGTTGGCTTCGTCCTCGAGGCTGGCAGGCGCTGCTACCGGCGGCTTCGCCGCCGGAGGCGGGGCCCCATCCCCGCCCTCCTCCGAGCGGTGGGGGCCCCCATCCCACCGCCGGCCGTGGGGCGCGTCAGTGTCCGGGCTGTTCACCTGCTCGACCCTACCGGCGAGGCGATCAGGTTGCATCTGCGGCGGGAACCGCGGCGTCATGGGCCGCTCCTTCCAGGGCCAGGCGCCCGCGGGAGCGGCGGACTCTCAGACCGGCACCCACCTCGCACGCTCGACCACCGCCCCCGGCGACGTCGAGCACCCGCTCGACGGCGTCCGCGGTGGGCGCGTAGGGACCGTCGCCCCGCAGCCAGGTGCGCACCGCCCGGCGGGCGAGCGCCACGGGAGCACGTGCCAGGGCCCGCGCGTCGGTGGGGTCGATGGCCGCGGCCAGCGAGTCGAGGTAGTCGGCCTCGTCCGCCAGGAGCGCGGCCTGGCGGGTGAGGACAGGCACGACGTCGCGTTGCGCGACGTCGTCCAGCAGGGGCATCACCTCGTGGCGGACCCGGTTGCGGCGATGAGCGGGGTCCTCGTTCGACGGATCCCGCACCGGTGTCAGGCCGAGGTGCCGGCAGACCGCCGCCGTCTCGGCCCGGCGCAGGCCGAGGATCGGGTGTCGGCGCCCGACGCGCATACCCCCGAGCCCCCCGGCGGCGGCGCCCCGCAGCAGGTTCAGGACCATCGTCTCGGCCTGGTCATCGGCGGTGTGCCCGGTCGCCACGTCGGCGGGCAGGACGGCGAAGCGCGCCGCCCGGGCCCGCGCCTCGAGGTTGGGCCCGGGAGCGAGAGCCAGCCGCTCGGCCCGGAACCTCGCTCCGAACCGGCGGGCGGCGGCCTCGACGACCCCGGCCTCGCCGCCCGACCCTGCCCGCAGACCGTGGTCGACATGGACGGCGGTGACCGCACACCCGGCCTCGCTGGCGAGAGCCAGCAACGCCAGCGAGTCCGCTCCGCCCGAGACGGCGCAGCTGAGCGCCGACCCCGGCGGCGGAAAGACGCAACGGCTCAGGAGCTCAGCAAGGATCGGGGCTCACCTCGTCCTGACGCGGCGCATCCAGCTCGGCGGGTCGCGGATCTCCTCCAGGGAGGGAAGGTCGTCCGGCGCCCTCCACGCCAGCCCGAGCAGCTCCGGACCGCCGGCCGCCTCGACGGCGGCCACGAACTGCTCGCCGTACTCGTACTGGCGCATCTTGGCCTCGAGGCCGATCAGCTGCTGGAGCACGCGGGCTGGTCCCCTGACCTGACGCCGGCGGTCGCGCAGCACCCGGCTGAATCGCTCGGCGCTCGGGATCCGAGCGGCCCCGGCCCGGTCCATGGTCACGTCCCCGTGGCCTTCGAGCAGGCTCATCAGCCCCTGGACCTTGCCCAGGACGGCGTGCTGCTCGGTCCCCATGACCAGACCCAGCAGCCCGCCGTCCGAAAGCGGGTTGCGCCCGGCCCGCACCTCCTCAGCCGCCCGCTTGAGGCCCTCGAGAAACCGGCGGGGGTCGGGATCCATGGCCCCGAGGGTCTGGTCCACGAGGGAGAGGAAGTGGGGTCGCATCCACGGGATGCCGGTGAACTGGGCCCGATGGGTCACCTCGTGCAGCGCCAGCCACAGGCGGAACTGGCGGGGCGGGAACGAGAACCGCTTCTCCAGGCTGAGCACGTTGGGCCCGACGAAGTACACGATGTCCTGCTCCTCGATGCGCTCGTCCTCCGCCAGGAGCAGGTCGTACTGGCCGAGCACCCGCGTGGACATCCACCCGAGAACGGTGCCCACCTGCACACCCGCGGCGGCCCGGCTCACCGGGGCGATCGGGCTCGCCAGCAGGCGGGGGCCGAGCCGCTCGGTGACGGGTCGGAGCAACCGCTGGAAGGAGGCCACGTTGGCCCGAACCCATCCCGGGCGGTCCGTCACCCGCGCCCGAGCCGGGCCCGCCAGCGACCGCAGCCCCGTGGCCCGGGCGACCAGCTCCTCGGCCTCGACCGTCAGCTCCTCGAAATCCGGCTGTAGCGACGAGTAGTGGTACGACTCCGCGAACGGCTCTCGGCCGGCGACCCGAACGGCCACCCGCTCGGCCAGATCCCAGGACACGGCTTCAGTCACGACATCTCCAGGCGCGATAGGGATCGCGCCATCATGCACCCGCACCGGCCTCGAACTCGTACCATCCCGGTTCCGCCTCGCCCTCTGAGCAGTCGCCCGGTGCGGTCCCCTCGGGGACGAGCTCAGGCGATCTTCTTGCCTCGGGTCCGGGGCACGGCCATTGGCTCGTGCTGATAGCAGAACTTGCCGTTGTTGTAGATCGACAGCCTCGTGCGGCAGCCCGCCTCCCGGCATACCCTTCCTGCGCCAAAGGAACGGGACGGCCGGTCGCTGCCCGACAACGACGTCCCTTGCACCGCACGATCTGCCACGTTCGAGTCCAACGAGCCGCTGGTCGGCAGTATTCCTGGGCCGCCCTAGCGGTGCTGGTCGGCCTCCTGCTCGTGGCGCAGGGCCCAGGCGACACGATCCCGCAGCGTCTCGGGAACATGGTCGCGGCACTTGGCGGCGAGCATGTGGCGCAAATCCGCTTCGAAGTCGAAGGCTTCGAGGCAGGGATGGCAGCTGTCCAGGTGCTTGGATATCTCCAAGCGCTTCTCGCTGGTCAGCTCGCCATCGAGAAAATGGTAGAGGCGATGGACCGCCTCCAAGCACTCATCGTGGTTCGGTTCGCCCATCACCAACTCCCACGAATCGCTCCCTACCCATCATCAATCCCGATCGCCTACGAGGCCACGTTCCATACCAAACTCCAACAACGCCTTCTGGAGCGCCCTTCTTCCGCGGTGGAGCCGACTCATCACCGTACCGATGGGGATTTCCATGATGTCGGCGATCTCCCGGTACGAGAATCCCTCCACATCGGCGAGCAGGACGGTCATCCTGAAGCTCTCCGGCAGCGACTCCAGCGCCTCCTTGACGTCGGAGTCGGTGAAGTGGTCGAGGACCTCCTCCTCGGCGCTCCGACCCGCGGTCGCCGCCTCCAGACCCCCCAGCCGCCGGTACAGGTACAGGTCTTCGACGTCTTCGATCTCGGTCTGCTCGGGCCGCCGCCGCCGAGACCGATAGGCGTTGATGAACGTGTTCGTGAGGATCTTGTAGAGCCAGGCCTTGAGGTTCGTGCCCTGCTCGAAGCTTCCAAATGCCCGGTACGCCTTCAGGTAGGTCTCCTGGACCAGGTCCTCGGCCTCGGCCGGGTTGCGGGTCATACGCAGGGCGGCCGTGTACAGGGCAGGCATGAACTCCATTGCCTGGTCGGCGAAGGTCGCCTTGTCGGCCATCCCTGCACAGTACCGCCCAGCGGCGGCCGAGCCCCTCGGAAATCCGAGCGGCGACGAGCAGTGGCGAGCCCGCGCCGGGCCCCTGTCCGTCCCGGCGAGGGTGGCCCCCGCTACTGCCCGAACATCATCAGCCACTGCTCGGGCGTCTCCGGCCGGAACACGTAGTTGAGGCGACGGGTGTCGCCCATGGTGGCCGAGGGATCGGCCGAGTAGAGGTGGCCGGGAAAGAGGATCGTGTCGTCGGGAACCCTCGCCAGACGGCGGGTCAGACTGTCGTACATCGCCTCCGGATCGCCGCCGGGCAGGTCGGTGCGGCCGCAGCCCTCGAGGAAGAGGGTGTCCCCCGCGACCAGCCGGTTCTCGACCATGAAGCACTGGCTGCCGGGGGTGTGGCCCGGCGTGTGGAGGAGCGTCACGCCGAGGTCGCCGACATCGACGACGTCGCCGCTCTGGTGGGGGGCGAGGAGGTCGGCGACCCCCGTGGCCCGCGTCACCCAGGGCGCCTCGTCGGCCTGCACGTGCACCGGGACCTCCTTGTGCTCCAGCAGCTCGCGCAGGCCCTCGATGCCGTGCCCCATGAGGTCGCCCCCCACGTGGTCGGGATGCCAGTGGGTCACGAGCACCCCGGTCAGCCGCATGTCGTCGGCGGCGAGAAGGTCGACCAGGTCGCCCACGCCGTAGGCCGGATCGACGAGGACGGCATCTCCGGTGTCCCGGTCGCCGATCAGGTACACGAAGTTCACCATCTGCCGGGCGACGAAGTCGGCGCGGGCGAAATCCCGACCAGCGAGAAGCTGACGAAAGTACAGGCGGTCGCTCATGAGTCCCCGTGGTGCGTTTGGCTCGGGCCCGTCTGACGGGCTGGCCCGAGGAGAAGAGCCACGATCGTAGGCGAGGAGTGAGGTCGGCCCGTCGGCGCTGCTACCTCTAGTGCCCGCCCGGTAGCAGGTGGCGGAGCAGGCGGCGACCGAACCCGGTCTCGGCCTTGAGCTGCTCGATCTCCTGATCGATCAGGCGGAGCTCGTCCTCGTTCGAGGTCTGCTCCCGCAGCTGGCGGAGATGGCGGAGGCGGTTCTCCGCCCACTTGCCGCCGTTGATGATCTGCGGCATGACACGGAGCTTAGGCGAAGTCGCCATGCGCACCGGGCGTTCGACCACCGCCGAGCGCGGGCCGACTTCGGGCGGTAGCGTCGCCGCTGATGATCGAACGAGCGGAGTTCGGGCGCACGGGCCATCAGAGCAGCCGCGCCATCTTCGGGGCCGCGGCGCTGTCCCGGATGAGCCAGGAGCGGGCCGACGACCTGCTCCCCGTCCTGCTCGAGCTCGGCGTGAACCACCTCGACGTGGCGGCGGCCTACGGCGACGCCGAGCTGCGGCTGGCGCCGTGGCTGGCGACCCGCCGCCACGAGTTCTTCCTCGCCACCAAGACCGGCGACCGCCGGGGGGTGGACGCCCGGGCCAGCCTCGAGCGATCGCTCGAGCGCCTAGGGGTCGACCAGGTCGACCTGATCCAGCTGCACAACCTGGTGGAGGAGGAAGAGTGGCAGGTGGCGCACGGCCCGGGCGGCGCCGTCGAGGCTTTGGAGCAGGCCCGGCAGGAGGGTCTGGTGCGCTTCGTCGGCGTGACCGGGCACGGGCTGCGGATCGTCCGGATGCACCTGCGTAGCCTCGAGCGCTTCGACTTCGACTCCGTGCTCTTCCCGTACAACTTCTCCCTGCTGGCCGACGACGGCTACCGGGCGGACGTCGACGAGCTCCTCGCCGTGTGCGCCGAGCGCCGGATCGCGACCCAGACCATCAAGTCGGTCGCCCGACGCCGGTGGGGTGGCGAGGCGCAGCCCCGGTTCAGCTGGTACGAGCCCCTGCCGGCTGGCCCCGCGCTGGAACGGGCCGTCCAGTACGTGCTGGCCCGGCCGCAGCTCTTCCTCATCACGTCGAGCGACGCCCGCCTGCTGCGGCCGATCCTCGAGACGGCGTCGTCACCCGTAAGCCGCCCGTCGGATGCCCAGCTCCGCGACGACTGGGTCGCGCAGGACGTGCAACCGCTGTTCGACGGCGCCGCCCTCGAGCGCATCTGAGCGCCGGCGCGCCAGCGCGGCGCGGCTATTGACGCACGTCCTCGGTGGCCGGCGCCTCGGCCGACAGCGCGGCCTCGTGCTCAGGACGGGAGAGGGGCGACGGCCACCAGTTCCACCGGCCCAACAGGGCCACGACCGAGGGCACCAGCAACGTTCGCACGAGGAACGAGTCCATGAGGATGCCGAGGGCGAGGCCGACGCCGATGGCCCGCAGCTGGCTCCCGCTGGAGCCGCTCCCGGCCGACAGGGCGAGCACGGCGAAGGTCCCGGCCAGGACCAGGCCGGCCGACGTGATAGTCGTGCCGGTGGCGCCGAGGGCCTCGGTGATGGCGTGGCGGAGCGGAAGGTCCTGGGCCTCCTCCCTGATCCTCGTCATGACGAGGATGTTGTAGTCCTCCCCCAGGGCCAACAGGAAGATGAACATCAGGAAGGGCAGGAAGAAGATCAGCCCCGAGTCCCCGGCCAGGTCGATGAAGATGATGACGGCCAGGCCGAGGGCGGCCAGATAGGAGAGGATCACGCTGGCGATGAGGTAGAGCGGGGCGAGCAGGCTGCGCAGCACCAGGGCCAGGAGCACGGCGATGATGGCCACGGCGACGGGGATGATGGTCCTCAGGTCGCTGCTCGACACCGAGCTGATGTCGTAGGACGCCGGAGCGATACCGGCCACCCCGCTGTCGGTCGCACCGGAGGCGCGGGCGGCCTGGGTGACGGCAGTGCGCATGGCGGGCGTCTGCTTGAGGGCCGCCGTGGTCTGCGGGTCACCGACGGTGAGCGACGCGTTGATCATCACCGTTCGGCCGTCGGTGCTCACCAGCTGCGACGCCGCCCGGTAGGCGTTGTAGGTGGTCGCCGGCACGCCCAGCGCCGGTGGCGCGATCACCGGCAGGGCCTGCGCGGGCCCGAGCCTGGCGTGCAGGGCGGACAGCTCGGTGGGGGTGAGCGTGGTCCCGTTGGGGTCGAGCGGGGTGGCGAGCGACTTGAACACCGAGGCGTGGCCCAGCTGGGTCTGGAGCGTCGTCAGCGGCGCGGGATCTACCCAGACCGAGGTCGGGTACTTGAACACCAGGTTGGTTGGGTTCGCAGCCGCCTGCGGGAAGTGGGCGGCCAGGGCGGCGTTGCCCTGGGCCGAGTCGCTGGCCGGCGGTGGCGTCTGGTTCCCGAAGCCGGAGGGCTTGTTGCCGAGCGCGGCAGTGGCCAGGAGGCCGAAGACCACCACGCCGATGCCCAGCGTCAGACCCGGGCGCTCGACGGCATGGCCGGCGACCCGACCCCAGAGGCCGAAGCGATGAGGTCCGACCTTCGGCCGCGACGGCCAGAACACGGCCCGCCCGAAGATGGCGAGCAGGGCCGGCAGCAGGGTCAGGCCCGCCACCAGCATGAGGGCGATCCCGATGGCAAGAGGGACGCCCAGGCTCTGGTAGATGCCGAAGCTCGCCAGCAGCAGGCTGAGCAGGGCGGCGATCACCGTTGCCGCCGAGAAGCTGATCGTCTCGCCCACCCGGGACACGGCCTTGACCACAGCCTCCTTGGGCTCGAGGCCCCCCTGGATCTCCTCCCGCACCCGGAACACAAGGAAGAGCCCGTAGTCGGTCCCTGCTCCCAGCACGAGGACGATGAGCAGGACCTGGGTGAACAGCGAGACCTGCAGCCCCGCCTGCGCCGCCTCGCCGATCAGCGGTCCGGCGATGGAGAACACGATGATGGCGGGCAGCACGGTGAGGATGGGCGCCAGCACCGACCGGAACACCAGGAACAACAGGGCGAGGATGAAGATGATCGAGAACAGCTCGGTCCGGTTGCCCGCGTTGTTGGAGGCCTTCTGGCTGTCGACCCCGGCCGCGACCTCCCCGGCCAGGTGGACGCTGAGGCCCGGAGGAACGGGCTGGGTCGCGATGGCGGAGCGCAAGGCGTCGACCAGGGTCTTGTCGGCGTTCATGCCGCCCTGCAGATTGGCGAGCACCCGCAGCTCGATGGCCTGACCGTCGGGCGACACGCCGACCAGCTGCACCGACTTCACGCTCGCCACACTCTGGGCCGCGGCCTGGATCCGAGTGATGGCGGCCTGATCGGCGACCGTGAGCTGCGTCCCCGAGCGCGAGGCCACGATGGGCACCGGTACCGAGTTGAGCGGCTGGAACGGCGTGGCCAGCTTCGCCGCCTGGAGACTCGGGGAATTGGACGGCAGGAAGCTCTGGTTGTTGGCCTTGACCGCGCTGTTGAGCGTCGGCAGGGCGGCCCCGGCGGCGACGGCGCCGACGATCCAGGCAACGACGATCAGGTACCGGAATCGTACGGAGAAACGGCCAATCGCAGCGAGGGGGTTCATTCGCCTGCTCCCGAGAGACGTGAAACGACGCGATGCGACCCGTGGCGTGCGGTGTACCGCCGGGTTGGCACGAAATCTACCGGATCGCCAGACGCTGTTGCCCGCGGACGCTCGTCGTGTCGACCCGCCTAGGGCTATCGTCCAGCCGACGCCCGAGTGAAGGAGCCAGCCCGTGCCCGACAAGGACAAGCCTCGCTACCTCGGTCTCCTCAACGCCATCGCCCTGGCCGAGTCCGCAGCCCACCGTTATCTGACCGAGTGGGCCGCCGTCACCGAGGACCCCGAGGTTCGCAAGGTGCTCCTCACGGTCGCGGCGAGGGAGGGCGAGCACGGCATGAGCTTCGCCCGCAGGATCAACGAGCTCGGGTTCGAGGTTCGCGAGAAGGACACTCCGAGGGCCAAGAGTGCCCTGGACATCGTGCGCTCGGACCGGTCGGACCTCGAGAAGATGGAAGCCCTCGAGCTCCACAAGCTCGATACCGCTGACCGCCCCGACCTGTTCGACGACATCTTCAAGGACCACTCGATCGATATCCGAACCGGAGAGCTGCTCGGTCGCTACATTGCCGAGGAGCGCGACACCGCCCGCCTGCTGCGGTCCTGCCACGAGTGCCTGCGGGCCGCCGGTGGCGGGGACGATCGCGCCGACCCGCAGCGGCTGGCCGGCATCGAGGCCAAGGTTGACGCCTTGGGGCGTTCGGTCGACGAGCTCCGCCAGATCGTCTGCGCCGCCAGCGTGACGGCCAACTCGAGCTGAGGGCGGGAATTCGCCCGGCTCTCAGGTGAGTCCGGGAAGGCGCAGGATGAGGGCGTCGCCCTGACCACCGCCACCACACAATGTCGCGGCGCCGTTGTCGACCCGACGCCGACGCATCTCGTGGACCAGGGTCACCAGCATCCGAGCTCCGGTCGAGCCGAGGGCGTGGCCCAACGCCACTGACCCGCCGTTGACATTCACCCCGTCCTCGTCGGCACCGAGCATGTGCGTGGCGTGCAAGGCGACCGACGCGAAGGCCTCGTTGATCTCGATGAGCCCGAGGTCCTCCACCTGCAACTCGGCCTTCTTGAGCGCCCGCTCCAGGGCGATGGCGGGGACCGTGTGCAGGTACTCGAAGCGCTCGGCGCACATCCCGTGGGCCACGATCTCAGCCAACGGCTCGATGCCGAGGGCCTGCGCACGCTCAGCGCTCATCACCACCGTGGCAGCAGCGCCGTCCGACAGTTGGGAGGCGTTACCGGCGGTGATCGTGCCGTTCGGCGTGAATGCCGGCGCCAGGCGGCCGAGGGATCGGCTCGTGGTGGCGGGCCGGACTCCCTCGTCGCGCTCGACGAGGGTCGGGTCACCCCGGCCTGCCCGAACGGGGACACCAACCATCTCCTCGGCGTAGCGGCCCGAGCTCCAGGCCTCGGCAGCCCGTTGGTGGGAGCGGGCCGCCCACTCGTCCTGGTCCTCGCGCGTGATCGCCAGGGCGGCGTTGACCTCGTCGGAGGACTCGCCCATGTGCTGGCCGGTGAAGGTGGACCACAGGCCGTCGTGGATCATGGTGTCGACGAGCTCGGCGTCGCCCATCCGCACGCCCCAGCGCCCACGTCGCAGCACGTACGGCGCAGCCGTCATCGACTCCATTCCGCCGGCCACGGCGACGTCGATCTCTCCCGCGCGAATGAGCTGGTCGGCGAGGGCGACGGCGGTCAGGCTGGACAGGCACACCTTGTTGAGGGTGATCGCCGGCACGTGCGGTGGAACGCCGGCGGCCACGGCAGCCTGGCGGGCGGTGATCTGGCCCGTCCCGGCCTGGAGGACGTGGCCCATCAGCACGTAGTCGAGATCGGCGGGCTCGACTCCGGCCCGACTGATGGCCTCGGCGATGACAACCGCGCCCAGGTCGACCGCCTCGCAGCTCCGCAGCGCAGAGCCGAAGCACCCGACGGGCGTCCTCACCGCCGAGACGATCACCGAAGATGCCATAGCCGCTCGCCCTTGCTCGGGCCGGTGCCGATGGCCGGCCTCTCGAGCCGGCTCTGTCCATGGCCGGCTCTTGAGCCGGCTCTGTCCATGGCCGGCTCTTGAGCCGGCAGTGGCGAGGCTACCCTGAGCTGGCAGCTACCGCTGGGGGGGAGGGATTTCGCCGATGGCGACGACGCCGCTGCTCGTCCTAGGCGCGGGACCGTACGCGCTGTCGGTCGCCGCCCTCGCCCGCCGTCACGGCATCGAGACGAGGGTGGTCGGCAAGCCGATGAGCTTCTGGCGGGAGCACATGCCGGCCGGGATGCTCCTCCGCTCCGGACGCGACTGGCATCTGGACGCGGCCGGAGTGCACACCCTCGAGGCGTACCTGGAAGAGCAGGGGATCGCGCCCGGTGACGTCGACCCGATCCCGGTCAGTGTGTTCGTCGACTACGCCGACTGGTTCCGGAGCGCCGAGGGGATCGAGGTCCGCGAGGACTTCGTGGCCGAGTTGACGACGCTCGACGGCCGCTTCCAGGCCACCCTCGCCGGCGGCGCTCATCTCGCCGCTGACGCGGTCGTGGCCGCGCCCGGCCTCTCCAACTTCACCGCCCTGCCCAACTGGGCGGCGGCGTTGCCCCCGGAACGTCGATCCCACACCTGCGACCGCGTCCGGTTCGACGACCTCTCGGGGGCGCGGGTCCTCATCGTTGGAGGGCGGCAGAGCGCCTACGAGTGGGCAGCGCTGATCGGCGAGCAGGGGGCCGAGCGCGTCGACCTGGTCCACCGCCACGACGTGCCGCGCTTCGACCGGGTGAGCTGGCAGTTCGTCGATGGCTATGTCGAGACGACCCTGCGCGTGCGCGGGTGGTGGCGCCACCTCCCGGCGGCCGAGCAGGACGCGATCTCGAGCCGGTTCTGGGAGGTCGGCAGGTTGACTCTCGAGGCGTGGCTGACTCCCCGGCTGAGCAGCGTGAACGTCGTGCGCTGGCCGGGCACGGATGTCGTCGAGGCCGTTCCCACCGGTGAGCAGGTCAAGGTCCGCCTGTCGAACGGCGAACGCCTGCTCGTGGACGAGGTCCTGTTCGCCACCGGTTATCGGGCCGCGCTGGGCCGCGTTCCCTACCTGGCCGGTGTCCTCGACGACGTTGCGATGGCCGAGGGCTTCCCCATCCTGGACGAGGCCTTCGGGACCAGCCTGCCCGGCCTGTACCTGCCCGGGTTCCCCGCAACCAGGGACTTCGGTCCCTTCTTCGGCTTCGTGAAAGGAGCCCCGGCGGCGGCGACGCTGATCGTCCAGGATCTCCTGGCTCGCGAATGAGCGCTGTCGCAGGCGGCTTCGCCGCCCCGGGCGGGGCCCCATCCCCGCCCTCCTCCGAGCGGCGGGGCCCCCAACCCCGCCGCCGGCCGTCTAGAAGTGCCCCAACACGGGGTGCGGGACATAGGGCTCCTCCAGCCGTTGCATCTCCTTGTCGCTGAGCTCGAGCTCCTCGGCGGCCAGCGCGTCCTCGAGGTGGCCGAGCTTGGTGGAGCCGACGATCGGCGCCGTCACGCCGGGGCGGTGGAGCAGCCAGGACAGCGCGACCTGCGCTGAAGGGACCCCGCGCTCGCTGGCGATCTCGGCCACCCGATCGACCACGTCGAAGTCGGTGGGCTGGCTGTAGAGATAGTCGGTGAAGGGGTCGGTCTCCGAGCGCGTCGTGCGCTTCTCGCCTTCACGGCTCCGGGTCCCGGCCAGGACGCCTCGAGCCAGGGGGCTCCAGGGGATCACGCCCACCCCCTGGTCGACGCACAGGGGGATCATCTCCCGCTCCTCCTCCCGATAGATGAGGTTGTAGTGGTTCTGCATGGACACGAACCTCGTCCAGCCCCTCTGCTCCGCGGTGTGCTGCGCCTTGGCGAACTGCCAGGCGAACATGCTGCTGGCGCCGATGTACCTGGCCTTCCCGGCTCGGACCACGTCGTGCAGGGCTTCCATCGTCTCCTCGATCGGCACCCGGGGATCCCAGCGGTGGATCTGGTACAGGTCGACGTAGTCGAGCCCGAGCCGGCGAAGCGACGCGTCGATGCCGGACAGGACGTGCTTGCGAGACAGACCACCGCCGTTCTCGCCCGGCGTCATCGGCATGAACACCTTGGTGGCGATGACCACCTCGTCACGGCCCAGGTACTTCCCTACCAGCCGCCCCGTGGCGACCTCGCTCGCCCCGGACGAGTAGGTGTCGGCCGTGTCGAAGAAGTTCACACCCCCTTCGACGGCGGCCCGCACGATCGGGTCGGCCGCGTCCTCGTCGATCACCCAGGGCCGGTCGCTGTCGTTACCGAACCCCATCATGCCCAGGCAGACCCGTGAAACCCGCAGGCCCGTCGCGCCGAGATTCACGTACTTCATCGAGCACCTCGCAGTCGTCCAGCCGTCCTCCGGCCCGTCCACGTCGACCCTATCGCCACCCTGGCAGTACACCCACTAGACAGAAGACATGAACATCGGTGTTGTCTTTCCCCAGACCGAGATCGGCGCCGACGTGGAGGTGGTCCGCCGGTACGCCCAGCGGATCGAGGAGCTCGGCTTCACCCACGTGCTCACCTATGACCACGTGGTGGGCGCCGACCCCGCCGTCCACCGGGGCTGGCAGGGCCCGTACGACGTCAGCACGACGTTCCACGAGCCGTTCGTGCTCTTCGGCTACCTGGCGGCGATCACCTCGATCGAGCTGGTGCCCGGCATCATCATCCTCCCCCAGCGCCAGACCGCGCTGGTCGCCAAGCAGGCCGCCGAGGTGGATCTCCTCAGCCGCGGTCGCTTTCGCCTGGGCGTGGGCCTCGGGTGGAACGCCGTCGAGTACGAGGCGCTCGGCAAGAGCTTCGGCGATCGTGGGAGGCGGGTCGGCGAGCAGGTCGAGCTCCTGCGGCGGCTGTGGACCGAGAGGACCGTGACCTTCGACGGCACCTACGAGAAGGTGACCGGGGCCGGTCTGGCACCGCTGCCACTGCAGCAACCGATCCCCGTGTGGTTCGGTGCAGCCTCGCCGCCGGCCTACCGGCGAGCGGGTCGGCTCGCAGACGGCTGGTTCCCCCAGGTGCCCCCTGGCCACGGCCTCGAGGAGGCTCGGACCATGGTCCACGAGGCGGCTGTCGAGGCCGGCCGGGACCCAGCGGCCCTCGGCATGGAGGGCCGGGTGAGCTGGGGCGAGGGAGGCGCCCAGAAGCTGGCCGAGCAGGTCCGGAAGTGGTCAGACGCCGGTGCCACCCACCTTTCGATCAACACCATGGGGGCGGGGCTGGCGTCGGTCGACCACCACCTCGATGCCCTCGGGTCGGCGATCGAGGCGGTCAGGCAGTGAACGCCAGGCCGAGCCCCTGCCGCGGCCACTCCATGGCGATCAGCCGGCCCGTGCCCGACAGGGTCGCGTAGGCGATCCGCGGATCGTCGGGAGCGAAGCAGACGTTGGTCGTCATGGGGTCGGGCAGCGCCACGTACTCATGGCCGCCGTCCGGGTCCACCACGCAGAGACCCTGGGACAGGGCGGCGACGATGACGGCGCCGCCGGCCTCGACGGCGAGGGAGTCGAAGTGCCCTTTGGTCGCGGCGACGCAGGCACCGCGCGGGTGGCTGACTCGTCCCGGAGCTTCCAGGTCCCAGGCCATCAGCCGCCCGGTGAAGCTCTCGGCGACGTAGACCCGGTCACCTCCGGGCGACAGGCCAACCCCGTTTGGACCCCAGAGGCCGTAGGCGACCTCGATCACATCCGAGCCGTCGGTCTGGGCGTAGTACAAGCCGCCTCGATCGGCGTCGCGTGCCCGGGTCTTCCCGAGGTCGGTGAACCAGAAGCCGCCCTCCTGGTCGAAGACGATGTCGTTGGGGCTGCGCAGCCGATGCCCGTCGACGTGGGTGTAGAGGTGTTCGGCCCGGCCGGTGGCCAGGTCGACGCGCTCGATCCAGCCCCCCTCGAAGTCCGGCGGCTCGCTGGCCCCTGTGGCCAGATCGATCGGGAGCAGCATGCCGGCTCGTTCGGTCCACGGGAAGCCGCCGTTGTTGCAGACGTAGGCGGCGCCGTCTGGGCCGATGGCCGCACCGTTGGGCCCTCCACCGAGGCTGGCCACCACCGCTACCGTCCCGTCCGGCTGCACCCGGCTCAGCGTGCCCCGCCTGATCTCGACGACCAGCACGCTTCCGTCTGCCATGGCCACCGGTCCCTCCGGGAACTGCAGGCCGGTCGCTACCTCGCGGAAGTCGGTCATCGCCGACGTTCTAGTCCTGCTGCCTCAGCTGGGCGAGCGGGCCGGATCGGTGCCGTCACCGGCGCCGGCGGCAGTGAGCGGCACGCGTCGGGCCAGGAACTCGACCATGGCGGCGGCGATCGTGTCGGGCTCCTCCACGGGAAGCAGGTGGCCACCCTCCTCGAACCACACGATCTCACTCTCGGAAACGAGCTCGTGCATCCGGCGCTGAACGGCCGGGGGGGCGAAGTAATCCTTGCAACCAGCGAAGATGAGGGTCGGCGCGGTCACGCTCGGCAGCACCTCGACTGCGTGGTGGTTGCGAAACCCTCCGATCATCCGCCAGAGCACGGAGAAGTCGATGGAGCAGATCTGGGTCACGTGCGGCGCGATCCGCGGCGCCGTCACCCTCGGTCCCGCCACCTTGATGGCCTGCAGCATGGTGAGCGCCGTCTCGGGCGTCGAGATACGCCTGATGACGGGCTGGAGGAACCCGAAGGGCAGCACCTTGAACACCGCGTCGGCGATCGGGAACAGCCGGTCCAGCACGGGCCGGTCGGCGAAGGTCTGGACCGGGTTCTCGAACGTGCCCGCCACCGGCAGCAGGGCGGCGACCCGATCGGGTGCCTGACGGAAGATCTCGAAGATGAGCTGGACGCCGATCGAATGCCCGGCCAGCGCCGCCACCTCGATGCCCGCGTCGTCGAGCACCTCGACGAAGTCGGCTGCCACCCGCTCGACGGAGACGTCCTCGGGACGGAGGTCGTGAGCGTTGCAGCCGGGCGGGCGGGGCAGCCCCGACTGGCCGTGCCCCCTCGTGTCGACGAGTACGGCCCGGTGACCCGCCTCGACCACGGCCGGCGCGATGCCGGACCAGTAGGTGTCGGTGCAGCTCCATCCGTTGACGAACAGGATGGGGAGTTGGGCTGGCCCGGGAGGCCGGCTCGGCGTAAGAGCGCCGTCGCCGACCACGGTGTAGGCGATCGGCGTCCCGTCCGTGGCCGTGATGAACCGGTCCTTGGGAAAACAGGCGTACTCCTCGGCTGACGTCATCGCACCATCTTCGCGGGTTCCCCGTACCACCCGATCCGGTACCAAGATGGAGGTGTGAACGACGCGCGCCTGGTCGAGGTCCTGCACGGCTCCACCCGCCACGGCGAGACCCCCACCCACCCGGAACGGCTGGTCTCCTTCCGACCGCTGGACCCCGCCAACCGGCCCCGGCCCTTCAAGTCGTATCCCGATCTCGAGCCTGCTCGTCTGCCGCGGACGATCGCGAGATCGTCGATTCCCGCCGCCGAGGTGCTGTCGGGACGTCGGGGACAGGCCCGAGGACTGGACGACGAGTTGCTCGGGACGCTGTTGTTCCTCGCTGCTGGCGTCACCAGGTTCACCGCCGGCGGGCTGGGCGGAGACGACCGGGTCTGGTTCCGGACGGCGATGTCGGCGGGCAACCTCCACCCGGTCGAGGTGTACCTCGTCCGTTCCGGAGTACATCACTACGACCCGCTCGACCACGCCCTGGTGCCCCTGCGTGACCGCGGCGAGGTGCCCGACCAGGGTCCGGGGGCGACCGTGATCCTGTCGGGCATTCCGTTCCGCACCGGCTGGAAGTACGGCGAGCGGGGCTGGCGTCACCTGTGGTGGGACGCCGGATCCATGCTGGCCAACCTGCTCGCGGCGGCCGCGGCCCACGGGCTGGAGGCCCAGGTGATGACCGCCTTCCCCGACGACGCCGTGTCCCAGCTGGTGGGCATCGACGGCCTCGAGGAGATGCCCCTGGTCGTGGTCGAGCTCGGAGACAGCGCCTTCGCGGTGCCGCCGGCGGGCTCGCTCCGCGCGCTCACCGCCTCCTCGCTCCCGATCGCGTCCCGAGTGCTGCGTTTTCCCCTTGTCGAGGAGGCCCAGTCGGCCGGCGTTCTCGACGAGGACGGCGTCGGCACCTGGCGCGCAGCGGCCCCGACGGCGTCGAGGCCGGCGCCCTTGGAGGTCGAGCCACCGCTCGGCGCGAGCGCCGACCAGCGAATCGAGGACGTGATCCTGGAGCGGGGGTCCACCCGCGTCTTCCGGACCGAGCGGGCGGCGTCGCAGCTGCTCGAGTGGAGCATGCCGGCAGCGGCGCGCGCCGTGCCGTTCGACGCGGCTCCGGCCGGCACGCTCATCGAGCATCTCGTGAACGTCCACGATGTCGAGGGCGCCGAGGCCGGGGGCTACCGCTACACCAACGACGGCGGGTTCGAGGGAAGGGTTCGCATCGCCGACGTCCGCGCTGCCGGAGCTGGCCTGTGTCTCGGCCAGCCGCTCGGCGGCGACTCGGCCTATACCGTCTTCCATGCCGCTGGTCTCGATGCCCTGTTCGGCAGCCTCGGCGCGAGGGGCTACCGCGCTGCCCAGCTCGAAGCCGGCGTGGCGTCCGGGCGGCTCGCTCTCAACGCGTTCGCGCTGGGCGTCGGGGCTACCGGGCTCACCTTCTACGACGGTCTGGTGTCGCGCTACTTCCGCACCGACGCGTCGCCGCTCCTGGCCACTGCCATCGGTGTGCCGGACACCTCACCCGCGCCCAGCGGGACACCCGGGCACCCGGCCGAGCTGCGAGGATACGGCAACGTGATGAGCCGGCTGGCCGCCCGGCTCGCCCGCTAGGTCGCCAGGACGCCGATGAGTGGCGGCTGATCAGCTGATGGCGATCACCCTCGTCCTCGCCTCCGGCTCGGCGGCGAGGCTCCGAGTGCTCCGAGACGCCGGTCTCGATCCCGAGGTGGTGGTCAGCGGGGTCGACGAGGGGGTCGATGCGGTCGACACGCCGACTGCCGTGTCGACCCTGGCCCGCCGCAAGGCGCTGGCCGTCGCCGAGCGGCGTCCACATGCACTCGTGATCGGGTGCGATTCCATGCTCGAGGCTGACGGGCTCAGCCTCGGCAAGCCTGCGTCAGCCGACCAAGCTCGAAGCTGGTGCCGGCGCCTGCGCGGTCAAGAGGCGGCCCTCTACACCGGCCACTGTCTCGTGGACGTCGATGGACGAGCCCTGTCCGAGGTGGCCGCGACACGGGTTCGCTTCGCCACCACCACCGATGCGGAGATCGACGCCTACGTGGCCACGGGAGAGCCACTGGCGATGGCGGGGGCCTTCAGCCTCGAGGGCCTTGCGGCGCCGTTCATCGACAGCATCGACGGCGATCCCTCCAACGTGATCGGACTGAGCCTGCCGCTCCTTCGGCGCATGCTCGCCCAGATTGGCGTGGCGATCACCGATCTCTGGCGCTAGCGCTCCTGGCGCCCCGTTCCCTTCGATCGTCGTGCCGAGTCCGTAAGATCACCGCCGAGATGCTCGAGAGTCTCCGATCGGTGCTCAGGTTCCGCCCCATGGACCACGACCGCGTCCAGCGGCGGCTCGCCCGGGCGGCGTGTGTGGACGACCTCCGGGGCATCGCCCACCGCCGCCTCCCACGAGGGGTGTTCGACTACATCGACGGCGGGGCGGAAGACGAGCGCACCCTCGCCGCCAACCGCCGGGCCTTCGCCCGTGTCGGCTTCCGGCCGCGCGTCCTGCGCAACGTCGCCTCGGTCGACCCGGCCACCACCCTGCTCGGACGCTCCATACCGATCCCGCTCGTCCTGGCGCCAACCGGCTTCACCCGTATCGCCGACCCCGCCGGTGAGCTCGCCGTGGCGCGCGCCGCCGCCGAGGTCGGAGTCCCATACACATTGTCCACGCTCAGCACCCGATCGATCGAGGAGGTCGCAGTCGCCGGTCGGGGCCCCAAGTGGTTCCAGGTCTACGCCTGGCGCGATCGCGGTCTCGTCAAGGAGATGCTGGACCGGGCGGCCGAGGCGCAGTACGAGGCCATCGTCCTCACGGTCGACACCGCTGTCCTCGGCCGACGCGAGCGCGACGTCAGGCGCGGGTTCACTCTCCCGCCGAAGGCGGGGCTGGACACGATCGTCGATGGCGCCATCCACCCCGCCTGGACCTGGGGTCTGCTGCGCAGCGAGCCCATCCGCTTCGCCAACGTCGTCGCACGCGACGTCGGGGACGGTGCGACGGCAACATCTCTCGCCGACTACATCAACTCGCAATTCGACCCCGGACTGTGCTGGGACGACGTCGAGTGGCTGCGTACGGCCTGGAGCGGCCCGATCGTCATCAAGGGCATCCAGACGGTGGACGACGCGCGCATCGCTGCCAGCTCGGGCATCGAGGCCATCGCCCTCTCGAACCACGGCGGCCGCCAACTCGACGACGCGCCTGCCCCGCTGGATCTCGTCGCTCCCGTCGTCGACGCTGTGGGCGACCGGCTCGAGGTCATCTGCGACGGCGGCGTTCGGCGCGGTAGCGACATCGTCAAAGCCGTGTGCCTGGGTGCTCGCGCCTGCATGGCCGGGCGGGCCTATTTATACGGTCTGGCCGCCGGGGGCGAGCGCGGAGTGGCCCACGTCCTCTCCCTCCTCGGCGCGGACGTGCGCCGCACGATGGCCCTGATCGGTGCCGACTCGATCGCCGCCCTCGACCGCGATCTCGTCGCCGCCCACCCAACGACGAGCGCAGACTAGGCCAGCGCTCAAAGGACTACTCGCTCGCGTCACATCTCAAGCGAAAGAGGTGCGGGGGCGGTCGGGCCCGTGACTACCCGACCACCCCCAACCGACGTACGCAGGGCCACTGGGGCCCACACGCAAACTCTGCATCGGACAGCTGTTTGTTCCCACCCGAACCATCGAGCAAACTCGCGGTGACTCGCCCTCGGGCAGCTACGGTAGGGAGCGCAGTCGCGGCGGGCTGGCGGTCTGTGAGTTGCACCGATGATCGTTCGAGGCATTGGGGCTGGCCGGCTGGGCGCGTAGTGCCGGGCGACACAGAGGACGACGGAGAGCGATGAACGAAGACACCTTTGGGCGATCCCGCTTCGCGATGGTGATGCGGGGCTACGACCGAGATCAGGTGGACGCCATCATGGAGGCGTGCGAGCGCTGGGCGCGCGAAGCGCAGGTCCACATGGACGGCGCCGAGGAGAGACTGACCGAGACAGACCGCCGCGCCGAGGCCTTGGAGGCCAGGCTGTCGGAGCTCGAAGATCGCGCCGAGGAGCCGCCGCGATCGGTGCAGTCCTTGTCCGACCGGGTCGAGCAGGTGCTGGGTCTGGCGCAGGAGGCGGCCGACGAGCTCCAGACCAACGTCGAGACGGAGGCCCGAACAGACAAGGAACGGGCCGAGCGCGAGGTCGCTCAGCTCGAGCAGGCGGCCCGGACCAGGGCGCACGAGATCGCCGCCTCGGCCCGACGGAGCCACGAGCAGGTCGCCCCCTCCACCGAAGCGGTCAGGCGAGAGGCCGAACGCCACATCGAGGACGGCCGGGCGGAGGCGGCGGAACGAGCTCGCGCCGTCTGGCAACGCGCCGAGGGTCCGATATCCGAGGCGCGGCGGGAGCTGGCTCACCTCGAAGACGCGCGGCAGGCGGCGCTCGAGGAGCTGGCCGGGCTCCAACAGTCGCTCGACGGCGTGGTGCAGGTCTCCTGAGCCAGCATCCGACAGGAGCGCGTTCCTTCATCCACGATGCCGAGCGCTAGCAGCCCTGCCGGCATCGTGCTGACGCCAGGCGCCAGCGCAGGACGAGATCAGCCCGCGCTCGTGGCCATCGACGGCGCCGTCTCGGCGCTGGGCGTGCTGGTGGAACGGGTGGACTTTCCGTACCGTCTGGCGGGGCGGCGCAGCCCGGACCCACCTCGGGTGCTGGTGGCTACCATCGGCGAGGCGGCGGCGGACCTCGCTGCACGCGCCGGGGTCGGTCGGGAGCGGATTGCGCTCGGTGGACGGTCCCTCGGCGGTCGCATGTGCTCGTTGGCCGCGGCCGAGGGCCAGCCGGCGGCGGCCCTCGTGCTGGTCAGCTACCCCCTTCATCCACCGGGTCGGCCGGACCGTCTCAGGGACGAGCACTTCTCGGGCATCCGCGTGCCGTGTCTGTTCGTGTCCGGCACGCGCGACGCCTTCGCCCGCCCCGACGAGCTGGAGGCGTCCACGGCCGTCATCCCAGCTCCCGTCACTCACGTCTGGATCGACGGCGGCGACCACGGCCTGCGGCGAAAGGACGCCGAGGTGGCAGTCGCCGTGGGCGACTGGTTGAGCACCCTCATGCCCACGCCCCGACGCCGGCGGTCCGGACCAGCGTGATCCCCATCACGTAGCCCCGTCCCTCCCACAACCGGACTAGTCCCTCGAGGGTCCGAAAATGGACCCTTCTACCCATTTCGCTTGCCGGTGGGGAGGGGCAAGCTGCACGTAGCGAGCGAGTTGACGACAAACCGGAAGAACAGCCGATAACGCTGTTCGCCGGGGGGGAGATAGCAGTGCGGGGTGAGCGAGCACAGAGCGGGGTACCGCCGACCGACCAGAGAGCGGTGCCCGGACGGGCTTGGCACTCGTCGTGGGGCCTCCGTCTGAGCGTGGGATTCGTCGCCGTGCTCATCTGGGCCGGAGCCGCATCGGTGCCGTCCTCGCCGACGCCGGCGAGCCGTGCTTCGGTGTCGCCACCGGTGACCACGCCGGTCGTGGCGCCCACACCGGCACCGTCGACGATGGCCCCGGCGACGGCGACGCCGGGCCTTCCGCAGCAGACGCTCGACATCACCTATGACTACGGTCCCGGTCCCCAGCCCGTGCCGGGGTCGGCGCAACTGCCGTGAACCGTGCAGGGCCGCGGGCCAGAGCGACCGGCAGCGGGCCCGAGCTCCTCTAGTCCGTCGCTCCCCACCGGGGCTCCAACCCGGCCGCCCGGTAGATGTCGTCGATGACCTTCATGTTGGCGATGCTGTCCGCCGGCGGCGTGAGCGGAGGGATCGATCGCCGCACCGCGGCGACGAAGGCGGCGAGCTGGTACGAGTAGGTCGACCCGCCCCGGACCCGCCGGCGCCGAGTCCCCTTCCCGCTCTTGACGGTCAGGAGGTTGAAGACCTGGGGGCCGATCGGGTTGAGGATGTGCAGCCTGCCCCGCTCGCCGATGACGGCGGCGCTCGATCTGAGGATGCTCGACGACCACATCGAGGCCGTCACCCGCCCGGTCGTGTCGGCACCGAAGGACAGCTCCGCCTGCACGAAGCGATCGACCCCGGGAGAGCGGAGCCGCGCCGTGGCGCTGGCAATCGTGGGCTCGCGTCCGGACAGGGTGCGGACGATGTGGACCGGGTAGCAGCCGGCATCCATGAGGGCGCCGCCGGCGAGGTCGAGCTGCCACCGGATGTCGTCGCGTCGGAACAGGGGAAAGCACAGAGCCGCCTCCACCCGGCGAACCTCACCCAGCTCACCGCTCTGCACGATCTCGAGCGCCTGGGCCGCCAAGGGGTGGTACCGCCAGTGGAAGGCCTCCATGACGACGCGACCCGACGCCTCGGCGGCCGCCGCCACCCGTTCGGCCTCGGGGGCGTTGGCAGTGAACGGCTTCTCGCACAGCACGTGCTTCCCGGCGTCGAGGGCCATGAGAGTCCATTTGCCGTGAAGGCCGTTGGGCAGCGGGTTGTACACCGCGTCAACGTCGCTGTCGGCGAGGAGGGCCTCGTAGGTCTTGTGGACGACCGGGATGCCGTGGCGCTCGGCGAAGACCGCCGCCTTCGAGGGATCGCGGGCGGCGATGGCTCGGACGTCGGCGTCGACTGAGGTCTTCGCCGGGGTCACGAGCGCGTTGGGGACGATGCGGGCGGCACCGAGGACACCGAGGCGGAGAGGTTCCACGATCCCGCTATCGAGGTGATCCCGGCGCCACCAGCGGCCACGGTCGTTCGCGTTCCACGACGCGAGCGAGGTCGAGCAGCAGGGCGTCGGCGTGGTGGCGGGCGATCACCTGCAGGCCGACGGGCAACCCGTCCACCAGCCCGGCGGGGATGGAGATGGCCGGGTTGCCGCTGATGTTCGCGGGGATCGTCAGGGCGCCGTTGTTCTCGGGGCCGACCGTCAGCTCGCCGACCCTGGTGTTGAGCGTGCAGTCCGCGGGGTAGGCCACGTCGGGGTTGCTGGCGCACACCACGAAATCCACCTGGTCGAACACGTCCGCCATCGCCTCGTTGGCCGCGGTGCGGTTGACCTCGGCCTTGGCGATCATGTCGACGTTGACCACCTGGGCCGCCAACTGCAGCCCGAACGCCATCTCGGTGGTCAGCTCGGGCAGGCAGTCGGGGTACCGGTCGCCCAGCTCGCCGACCAGCGTGGCCAGGTTGGCCAGGGCCCACTCGGCGCCCGAGCTCGGCAGCAGGACAGGGACGTCGACCACCCGGAGCCCGGCATCCCGAGCGAGCGCCTGACCCGCCTCGACGACCAGCGCCTCGACCTCTGGGCGGACGATCGCCGATCCGAGCGTCGGAGCGATCGCCACCCGCATGCCGGCGAGATCGTGCCGGTCGAGGTCGCGTTCCCAGCCCTCGACGCGGGGCAGGCTGTAGGGATCACGCCCGTCGTGGCCGTTGCACACGTCGAAAAAGCGGGCGACATCACGGACGGATCGGGCCATGCAACCGAGGACCACGGTCAGCGGGCCGATCACCGTCTTCGGTCCCCGCGGGATCCGTCCCGCCGTTCCCTTCATGCCGACCAGCCCACAGAACCCGGCCGGGATCCGGATCGAGCCGCCACCGTCGCCTCCTGTGGCCAGCGGCAGGAGCCCGCCGGCGACGGCTGCCGAGGACCCCGCTGACGAGCCGCCCGTCGTCCTGGTGAGGTCCCACGGGTTGCGGGTGACCCCGTGGAGGAGGCTCACGCTCACGTTGAGTCCGCCGAACTCGCTGGCCGTGGTCTGGCCGACGAGCACCGCTCCGCCCCCCCGCAGTCTCGTCACGATGGTGGCGTCCCGATCGGACACCCGGTCCGCGAAGGCCCGTGACGCCTCGGTCAGCGGCCAGCCGGCGACGGCATCGAGCTCCTTGACACCGACGGCGAGCCCGCCGAAGGGCGCGGCCAGGTCGGCCACGGCTGCCCCCTCACGGGCCGCCTCGGGATCCAGATGGGAGAAGGCGTTCAGCTCACTGGCGGCGACGGCGTCGAGCGTCGCCTCGAGCTCCTCCTTCGGGGATCGTTCGCCGGAGCGATAGGCATCGATGAGGGCACAGGCGTCAGCCGCCCACGGTGCGTCGGACATGGCGGCAGCCTACGAGCAACCGTCACGCCGGGTCATCTCGGACAGCCCCGATCGGAATGGTGACGAGGCCAGGGCGGTTGACGGAAGAGACAGTCCGTGTCGCCCATCGACAGGAGCATGCATGGTGCCCGAGACCAGAGGTCGGGTTCGCGTCGAGGACGGGCCCAAGCGGGTCCGGACCTATCTGGGCGGGGAGGTCATCGCGGACACCGTGCGGCCCACGCTGGTGTGGGAAGTGCCGTACTTCCCCGCCTACTACTTCCCCGAGCAGGACGTCCGCATGGAGCTGCTCACGCCGAGCGAGCGCCGCGAGCAGTCGCCCAGCCGGGGCGAGGCCAGCTACTTCAGCGTCAAAGGTGGAAACAAGGTGGCGGCCGACGGGGCGTGGACCTATGCGGAGTCACCGCTGGCGGAGCTCCGTGGCCTCGTGCGCTTCGATTGGGAAGCCATGGACGCGTGGTTCGAGGAGGACGAGGAGGTGTACGTCCATCCGCGTGACCCCCACACCCGGGTCGACATCCTGCCCAGCTCCCGCCGCGTCGAGGTCGTCGTGAACGACGTGAAGGTCGCCGACTCGCAGCAACCCAGACTGCTGTTCGAGACGGGGCTGCCGACCCGTTACTACCTGCCTCTCGTCGACGTCCGCCTGGACCTGTTGGACCCGTCGGACACCACGAGCCGCTGTCCCTACAAGGGCACCGCCAGCTACTGGTCGGTCGAGGCCGGTGACCAGGTGGTACCCGACCTGGCCTGGATCTACCGCGCTCCGGTCGCCGAGAGCGTGAGAATCGCCGGGCTGGCGTGCTTCTACAACGAGAAGGTCGACCTCTACGTCGACGGGGTCCTCCAGGAGCGGCCGCACACCAAGTTCTCCTAGGCGACCACTGGACGTACTTGCGTCCAGTTCGCATCTGAGACAGGCTACGCGGCGATGTCCGTGCGAGATCGCTTGAGCCCGGCGGAGTGGCGGCGGGCGGGCGCGATGACGGCCTTCATCCTGTTCCTGCACGTCCTCGGATTTGGCATTCTCGCCTTCGTCGTGGCTCATGGTCACTATCACCTGGGGACGAGGGCCTTCGGCTTCGGCACCGGCGTGCTGGCCTACACCCTCGGCCTGCGTCATGCGTTCGACGCCGATCACATCTCGGCCATCGACAACACGACCCGCAAGCTCATGGCCGACGGCAAGCGTCCCCTGAGCGTGGGGTTCTTCTTCTCCCTCGGGCACTCGAGCGTCGTGTTCGTCCTGGCCCTGCTGCTCAACTTCGGGATCAAGGCCCTGGAGAGCCAGGTCCAGAGCGGCACCTCATCGCTGCACCACTACACCGGCCTCGTCGGTACCAGCGTCTCGGGGGCCTTCCTCTACCTCATCGCCATCTTGAACGTCGTGATCCTCGTCTCCATCGTCCGGGTGTTCCTCGAGATGCGCCGCGGCCGCTACGACGACGAAGAGCTCGAGCGCCAGCTGGACTCCCGTGGGCTGATGAACCGGTTCTTCGGACCGCTGGCTCGACGGGTGGACGCGCCCTGGAAGATGTACCCGATGGGCCTCCTCTTCGGGCTCGGCTTCGACACCGCCACCGAGATCGCCCTGCTCGTCATGGCCGGAGGCGCGATAGCCAGTGGACTGCCGTTCTACGCCATCCTCTGTCTGCCCATCCTCTTCGCCGCCGGGATGTCACTGCTCGACACGATCGACGGCTCGTTCATGAACTTTGCCTACGGGTGGGCGTTCTCCCGGCCCGTTCGCAAGGTGTACTACAACCTCACCATCACCGGCTTGTCCGTCGCCGTGGCCGCCTTCATCGGGACCGTGGAGCTCCTGTCCATCCTCGGGACCGAGCTCAGGCTCACCGGCGGCGTCTGGGATCTCACGGCCAACTTCAACATCAACGAGGCGGGCTACTTCATCGTCGGGATCTTCGTCGTCACCTGGATCGCGGCGCTGGCCATCTGGCGCTTCGGGCGCGTCGAGGCCCGTTGGGAGGAGGCGGCAGCGAGGGCCCGCGGAGCAGGAGCACGCCAGCCGGAGCTGGCCCGGGAGGGATCGCCCTGAAGCTCAGGTGGCGGCACCGGTGGACGGGTCACGCCAGGCGCAGGCGGCCGTCGGCCTCGACCACCGCCAGGCCGTCGGCGACGAGCGACTCGGCGATACGCCGGGCGCGAAGCGCATCCGCTTCGGTGGCGGACCACCCGGCCGCCGCAGCGAGGTCCGCCGGCGGGACCGGCGAGCGCCGAAGGGCGGCGACCAGCCGCCCTCTCCCTTGGCGGTCGGATCCCGCGAAGGTCGTCTGCCGTCGCCCGACCCCGACGGACCCCTCGACGGGATCCGGATCCGGCAGGCCCGCG
>DASXCO010000247.1 GCA_036491125.1 Acidimicrobiales bacterium
ACCAGCGCCGGGTCGACCAGCTCGAAGGCCGGGTAGCGGGCCAGCCACTCCTCGAGCGCCACCCGCAGCTCCATGCGGGCCAGGTTGGACCCGAGGCAGCGGTGGATGCCGAGGCCGAAGGCGGCGTGACGGTTCTCGGCCCGGTCGAGAACCACTTCGTCGGCGTCGGCGAACACCTCCGGGTCGCGGTTGGCCGACGGGAACGGCAGCAGCAGCCAGTCACCCTCCTTCAGGGGACAACCCTGGAGCTCGAAGTCCTTGGCGACCAGGCGGGCCATGGTGACCGGCGCATAGGCCCGCAGGAGCTCCTCCACCGCGCTCGGCACGAGCTCGGGCTCGCTGACCACCCGGCGCAGATCGTGGCGGTGCTGGGCCAGATGCCAGATCGAAGCGCCGATGGCCGACCAGGTGGTGTCGATCCCGGCGATCATGAGCAGGACCATCGTGCCGCGCACGTGCTCGGGCGCCAGCTTGTTGCCGTCGAGCTCGGCCTCCAGCAGGAAGGTGGTCAGGTCGTCCCTGGGGTGCGCCTGGTGCTCGGCGATCTGGCCGTCGATGTACTCGTCGATCTCGCCGGCGACGATGGCCTCCTGGCGCTCCTCCACCGACTGGTCGACGTCCTCGAGCACCATGCGGATGAACCTGCGGAAGATCTCGGCATCCTCCTGCGGAAAGCCGAGCATGCCGATGATCACCCGCAGCGGGATGTGGCGGGCGTAGTCGACCGCGGCGTCGAGCTGTGCGTTGCCCGCCGTGGCGTCGAGGAGCTCCCGGCACAGATCCCGGGTGAGCGGCTCGAGGTTGGCGATCGCCTTGGGCGAGAAGGCGGGGAGCAGCAACCGGCGGGCGAGGGCGTGGAACGGCGGGTCGGACGTGATCGGCGGGGCCAGGCCCATGGGCGCCGGCGGGTCGTCCGGTCCGGGACGGACCTCGCTCACCACGACCGAGCGGGACGTGAAGTGGTCCGTGTCGTAGGCGACAGCGGCGATGTCCTCGTGGCGAACCGGCAGCCAGGTGCCGCCATAGCGGTTGCTGTGGGCCACCGGGCAGGTGCGACGCAGCTTGTCCCAGATGGGATAGGGGTCGGCGACCCACTCGCTGTCGGTGTGGTCGAAGTCAGTCGCCCAGTCGACGACCGGTGGGCGCTCGTTCGGGCTCATCGGTCACTCGCCCATCGAGATGGCGCGCTCTGGGCAGTTGGCCACGGCCAGCCGGGCCTTCTCCTCCAGGCCCGGCGGTACGACACCGTCGTTGAGCTCGAAGGAGTTCCCGAGGTCATCGACATCGAAGAGCTCGGGCGCCAGGGCGAAGCAGCGGTTGTGGCCCTGGCAGCGTTCTCGGTCGACGTGCACGTGCATGCAGCCTCTCTTCCGGCCGGGACGCCGCCGGCGTCGCGCGGCGGGCACGGCCTTTTGGTCCGGTTCCACATTAGGTCGAAACTGGGCGCGGCTCTCCGGCCCGGAGTGCCCCACTTTCGACCTGATGTGGAACGCGCGGAGGGTGCGGGGGGGCCCGCCGGCGCCGCGGTCCTACTAGGCCCGGGGATACAGGAGAAGCTGGGTGCACCGGTAGGCCGCCATCGGACGGCCGGTCGACTCGTTGGTGACCGTGGCGTCCCAGACCTGTGTGGTGCGGCCGAGGTGCAACGGTGTCGCCACGCCCGCAACGACCTCGCCCTCCTTTGCGCTGCCGAGGAAGTTCGCCTTGGCCTCCAGGGTCGTGAAGCTCGCCGCCCCCTCGGGCCAGTTGCGGCTGACACCGAACGCACACAGGGCGTCGGCCACTGTCACCACTACCGGCGCCCAGAGATAGCCGGTCCCGGCGATGAGGGCGTGTGAGACGGTCAGGCGGGCGACGGTCCGGTCCTCTTCGCCTTCGATCTCGATACCGAGCAGGTTCAGGAAGTTGTGGACGTCATAGGGCGGGGGCATGGCGACACC
>DASXCO010000248.1 GCA_036491125.1 Acidimicrobiales bacterium
GCACAGCGTCGCCAAGGACTACGTCCTGGCCGGGCTGGGCGGGCGGACCATCGACCGTGCCCTCGCCGACGGCGAGGACGTGAAGAAGGTCTGGCGCGCCGTCTGCGAGTCCTTCAACGTGCCGGAGACCCTGCGCTGACCCTGCCCTGAGCCCCCGAAGTGAATTCGGCGTGTCGGGTGCCGATCGAACAAAGATTCGCCTACAGTTGGGCGCGTGCGGATCCCGGGTGGCAGCAGGCGTGGTCCCGGAGGTCCCGGAAATGTCAGTGGTGGCGCATAGCGTCGGGCACCGACACCGCTGGCGAACGCCGGCGGCTCAGATAGAAACGAAACCCGACAGGGAGTTCCCATGGCAGCGAACAGCAGGCCGAGCGTCGAGCGGGCCGGCGACCGGGACAAGGCCCTTGAGACCGCGCTCGTCCAGATCGAGCGGCAGTTCGGCAAGGGCTCGGTCATGCGGCTCGGCGAGAAGGGGCACCAGGCCGTCGAGGTCATCCCCACCGGATCGATCACGCTCGACGTCGCCCTCGGCCTCGGCGGTCTTCCGCGCGGCCGCATCGTCGAGATCTACGGCCCGGAGAGCAGCGGTAAGACCACTGTGGCCCTGCACGCGGTCGCCAACGCTCAGAAGCTCGGCGGCATCGCCGCGTTCATCGACGCCGAGCACGCCCTCGACCCCGAGTACGCCAAGAATCTGGGCGTCGACACCGACGCCCTGCTGGTGTCCCAGCCGGACACCGGCGAGCAGGCGCTGGAGATCATGGACATGCTGATCCGGTCCGGCGCCATCGACATCGTCGTGATCGACTCGGTGGCCGCGCTGGTGCCGCGGGCGGAGATCGAAGGCGAGATGGGCGACAGCCACGTCGGCCTCCAGGCCCGCCTGATGTCCCAGGCCCTGCGCAAGATCACCGGCGCGCTGAGCCACGCTCAGACCACCGCGATCTTCATCAACCAGCTCCGGGAGAAGGTCGGCGTCATGTTCGGCAGCCCGGAGACCACCAGCGGTGGTAAGGCGCTGAAGTTCTACTCGTCCATCCGCCTCGACGTGCGGCGCATCGAGACGCTCAAGGAAGGCACCGACGCTGTGGGCAACCGGACCCGCGTCAAGGTGGTCAAGAACAAGATGAGCCCGCCGTTCAAGGTGGCTGAGTTCGACATCCTCTACGGGGTCGGCATCAGCCGCGAGGGCAGCCTCATCGACCTCGGCGTGGATCAGGGCATCGTCCGCAAGGCCGGCGCCTGGTACACCTACGAGGGCGACCAACTCGGGCAGGGCAAGGAGAACGCGCGCAACTTCCTGAAGGAAAACGCCGACCTGGCCAACGAGATCGAGAAGAAGATCAAGGAGAAGCTCGGGGTGGGAGCGCGGCTGGACGCCGACCCCGCCGCGCAGGCGAACGGAGCCAGCGCCAACGGGAGCGCCGCCCCGGCCACGAACGGCAACGGGACCCCGGCCCCGGGGGCCACGGCCAAGGCCGCCGCCGGTGCGCCGGGCCGGCCCACCAGCCGGGTCCCGAGCGTGAGCGCGGGCGCAGGAGTGGGCGGTGGCCAGTAGGCGC
>DASXCO010000249.1 GCA_036491125.1 Acidimicrobiales bacterium
CAGCGCAACCAGCACGCCGGACAGCGCCAGCAATGGAAGCGGCCACCAGATCGGCTCGGTGCTGAAGCCGAGACCGTGCGGGAGGTGGGTGAAGATCTGGCTCTGGAGCACGGTGACGAGCTCGAGGAAGCCCCAAGCGGCGACCGACACAGGAGCGCCGATGATCGCGGCCAGCACCAGCAGGCCGGCGTACCTTCGCGACCGCAGCAGCTCCAAGGGGTCGGAGGCCATCCCCCACGATCCTCCCCGTCCAACGGCGAACTGTCGTCACCCTGGTCGGATGATTGTCCCGCCACGCTCTCTTTCACCCTCACGGGGTGATGATGTGCGAGCGCCCGCTCTTTAGCGTGCTTGGCGGAGGTAACTTGCCATGACCGAGGCAGAGAGTCGTCCCCCCCAAGGCGGCGCCGCCATGGCCCGTCGCCGCCGATCGTTCCCGTGGCGCGGGCTTACCAGGGGGACCCTCCTGGTCGTCGGCTGCGTGCTCGCCATCTTCTCGGTCCTGATCATCTGGGTGCGAGCCGAGCTCCTGAACACCGACGTGTATGTCAACACCATGGCCCCGCTGGCCTCGAGTCCCGCCGTTCAGAACGCCATCGCCACCGACATCAGCAACCAGCTGTCTGCCAAGGTCGACATCCAGGCCAAGGTGAGGGACTCCCTGCCACCCGCTGCTGCCGGGCTGGCCGCACCCCTGGCCAGCCAGCTCCAGAGCTTCACGTACAACGCGGCCAAGAGGTTCGTCAGCTCCGACAGGTTCCAGAACCGATGGGTGAGCATCAACCGCAACGCGCACGGCGCCATCGTGGCGGTGCTGACGGGCGAGCAGAAGGGCAGAGTCTCCACGGCCGGTGGCAAGGTCACCCTCGACCTGTCCTCGGTGACAAGCGATGTGCAGAGCAGACTCCAGAGCTCGGGGGTCACGGCCTTCCAGAACGTCAACCTGGGCAACGGGCAGGTCGTCCTGCTCGACTCGCCCACCCTGCAGACGGTGCAAGGGGCGACCAAGGTCCTGAAGGGCCTGGCCTACCTCTTCCCCGTCCTCGCCCTGGGATGCCTGGCCGGCGTCGTCGCCTTGTCGAAGGACCACCGGAGAGGGGTCCTGCGGGCGGCGGTCTGGCTCGCCGGCGCCATGGGGGCGCTGCTGGCCGTGATTGCCGTGCTGCGCCAGATTTACCTCAACGAGGTCGTGAGCCCAAGGCTTCCCAGCGACGCCGCCAACGACATCTTCAACGCCTTGTTCGCCTTCGTGCGCCTGGTCGCCATCTTGGTGTTCGTGGTGGGCGTGGTGGTGGCCCTGGCCGCCGCCCTGGCCGGCCCGTCCCGGCCGGCGGTCGCGACCAGGCGTACCGTGCGAGGCGGGCTGGACCGGGCCCGGCAGCGGGACTTCGGACCGGTGGGAAGCTGGGTCGGCCGCAACCGTGGCGCAGTGCGCATCGGCATCGTGGTCGCCGCCTTCCTGGTCCTCGTGGGATGGAGTGAAGCCACCGGCTGGGTGGTCCTCGGCCTGGCCCTGATCGTCGCGGTGCTCTTCGGCCTCGTCGAGATCATCAGTCCACACCCTCCTCGGGGTGACGGGGCGGGGACGGAGACGCAAGCCACACCGGCGGATCCGGCCGACCCGGCCGCTCCGCCGCCGACATCCGGAACGGACCCGGATCGCTCGACGGACGCCACGCCGGTCGCGCAGGGCCAGCGCGAATGAGCCCGTCGTTCGGCCCACAGGGCGACGGTCCGAGAGGGATCCCATGGCCGTGAGGGACTACACGATCCTGGTCAGAGGCGAGTTCGGTCGAGGACACTCCGTCGCCTTCGAGGACCTGGATGTCTCGGTCTCCGGTGGTCACACCCGGCTGTCCGGCAGATTCCCGGATCAGGCGGCCTTCTACGGAGTGCTCCGCCGCCTGGAGGACCTCGGGCTCGAGATCATCGATATCCACTCCGTGGTGCCCACTCGGCACTCCGGCCCGTCGCAGTGAGCGGCCTTTTACTGCGCATTGGGGTCGAAATCATCTGAATCTGGCGCCACCAAGAAAAGCCCGACCTACCCGGCGCGGCCAGGTTGGCTAGCTTGTACCCGTAAGGGGGAGCAAGCTCCCCTGGCCCGACGGGGGGAGAACCGACTTGGGCGCCGTCCGGCGAGAGACCGAGGCACGCTCCGAGAAGCCCACAGCGCACTCGGGGCGCCATCTGCTCCCCCGGTTGGTGGCCACCAAGCTCCGGCCTCCCGAGCTGCCGCCTGCCCACGTGCCGCGGCCCGCTCTGTGCGGGGTCCTCTCTCGCGAAGGCACCCGTCTGACGCTCCTGTCGGGTCCGCCCGGAGTTGGCAAGACCACGCTGCTCGCCGAGTGGATCGCCGAACAACCCGATCGGCGGGTTGCGTGGCTCTCGGTCGACGCGCTGGACAACGACCCGATCCATTTCTGGACCTACCTCGTCGCCTCGCTTCAACGTCACGAGCCCAGCGCCGGCGTCGAAGCGCTCGACCTCCTGATGGGCGGCGAGGACGACGAGTCCCTGACGCCCGTGGAGTCACTGGCCGCCGACCTGACCGATCTCGGGCGGCCTGTGACGCTGATCCTCGATGACCTGCATCGGGTACAAGCCCGCCACGTGTTCCACGTACTCGACTACCTCGTCGGGAACTTGCCGCTCGGCTTGCGGGTGATCCTCAGCACCCGGGTCGACCCTCCGCTGGCACTCCACCGCCTCCGGGCTGGCAATGAGCTCCTCGAGCTCCGCCAATCAGACCTGCAGTTCGCGGAGTACGACGCCGAGGCCTTCTTCGAGCGCTTCGGGGGCATGCGGCTGGCACCCGCCGATGTCCAGACCCTGACCGAGCAGACCGAGGGCTGGATCGCCGGGCTGAAGCTGGCGGCGCTGTCCCTGCGCGACGAGGGAGATCCCCAAGCGTTCGTCCGGCGTTTTGCAGGACCTCACCCGACGATCTCGGACTACCTGCTCGGCGAGGTCCTGGAGCACCAGCCGACGGACACACAGGATTTCCTGCTCCAGACCTCCATCCTCCCCGAGCTCAACGCCTCGTTGTGCGACGCCGTCACCGGTCGGGCTGACAGTCATCGGCTCCTTCGGGCGCTCGAAGCGCAGAATCTCTTCATCCTCTCCGTCGACCGCGCCAAACACTCATTTCGCTACCACCAGCTGTTCGCGGAGTTGCTGCAAAGCGAGTTGCGGGCCAGGGATCGCACGGCCTGGCGCGCCGCGCACCGGCGCGCCACAGAGTGGTTCTCGAGTGAGGATCGACCATCGGATGCCATGAACCACCTGTTCGCGGGTGGTTTCCACGATGAGGCTCTGGATCTCCTCATCGAGAACGCCCCCGGCTTCTCCGACCGCACCCAGGTCCCGGAGATGCTCCAGTGGCTCGACCGGTTTCCCAAGGGATACTTCGACGCGCGCCCTCAGCGGATGCTCGATCTGGCCATGATCCTCTGCCTTGGCGGCCGCTATGCCGAGGCCGCCCGCTGCCTCGACCAGGTCGAGACCGCACTGTCAAAACAACCCGACGATGTGCAACAGGCGCGACTGACCGGCCACTGGGCCATGTGGTCCCATCTCGTCGGAGACGCAGCGCTCACTGTCGGCTGGGTGGAGAGGGCGATCAGTTCCTACCGTCCGGACGCCGACGACGGCTACTTCGATCGTTTCCCTGACGGGCTCGTGCGGTCGTGGGGATGGCTGGGCGATACCGAGCAGGCCTGGAAAGCGGGTCAACGCGTCTATCCGTTCCCGCCCGTCGCTGAGTCCGTCGCCCGGTTCCTCACGCCCGCAACGCTGTCGCAGATCCACCTGATCGAGGGACACCTGGACGAAGCCGAGCGGCTGGCGGACGAGGCCCTGATGTACGTGAATCTCACGGGACCGGACCACCCCGCACTCACCGAGGCCAGGCTCACCCGGGCGGGCGTGCTGTGGGAGCGGGACGAGCTCGACGAGTCCGAGCGGGAGTTCGAGACCAGCCTGCGTGATGCCGAGAGTCACAGGCGGACCGGATTTGCAATTCTCGCGTCGCTCGGCCTCGTGCGCATCTGGGCGGCGTCCGGCCGGCGTGACCAGGCCTTCGACCTTCTCTCCACGTGTCGCGAGACCAATCGCCCCCTGGCATTGCCGCAGCCGTTCGCGACCCGCGTGAGTGCGGCCGAGGCGCGACTGCTCATCGAGAGCTCCAGGGCAGAGGCGAGCCGTCTGATCGGACACATGCCGGCCTCGCTCGAGACGTCGTTCGTCCGCGTGCGCCTGGCACTGGCAGAGGGCGACCGGGTGGAGGCAGCCAGGCTTCTGACCGAGCTGGAGATCAGCCTGACGACGCCCAGACGACGACTGGAGTGGCAGCTGCTCGATGCCCGTTCCCGATCGCCCTCGAGCGGGCATTCGCTACAAGCTGCTCTCGAGTTCGCTGCGCGCGAGGGGTTCATCCGCACCTTCGTCGACGAGGGTGGCGAGTTGCTCCCCCTCCTGCACCAGCAATCAGTCGCCGGTCCCGCTTGGTTCGTCCAGGATGTCCTCGCCGCCATCGAGGCCTCCGCCAAGACGACAGCCCCCGACGCCGAGGGCCTCATCGATCCCCTCAGTGACCGGGAGCAGGTCGTGCTCAGCTACCTCCCGAGCTGGGTGTCGAGCGGCGAGATCGCAGCGGAGCTCTATATCTCGCTTAACACGCTCAAATCACACCTCAGGAGCATCTATCGCAAGCTCGGGGCCAGCTCGCGCCGCGAAGCAGTGGTCCAAGCCCGATCTCGTGGCCTGCTCTGACCCAGCTCCGTCGCCGAAGGCCAAATCATCCCGCCAGGGTGACGACACGGCCACCAT
>DASXCO010000250.1 GCA_036491125.1 Acidimicrobiales bacterium
CGGTCACCCAAGGTTACGCGCCGGTCCCGGGACCCGACGGTGGCTACCGGGTCTCCTTGTGGAGGGTGTGGCGGCGGTCGAAGCGGCAGTACTTCTTCATCTCGATCCGCTCGCGGTTGTTCGTCTTGTTCTTCATGGTGATGTAGTTCCGCCGCTTGCAGTCCTCGCAGGCGAGGGTGACCTTCACCCGCTTGTCGCTGGCCATCTCTGCTGGTCTCCCGCTCTCGTTTCCGAACCTGGCTACGTGTCGATCTTGATGACCCGGCCGGCGCCGACGGTGCGGCCGCCTTCCCGGATCGCGAACCGCAGGCCCTCTTCCATGGCGATGGGCTTCTGGAGCTGGACCTTCATCTCGGTGTTGTCGCCCGGCATCACCATCTCCGTGCCCTCGGGCAGCTGGATGTGACCGGTGACGTCCGTGGTCCGGAAGTAGAACTGCGGGTGGTAGTTGGTGAAGAACGGCGTGTGCCGGCCGCCCTCCTCCTTGGTGAGGATGTACACCTGGGCCAAGAAGTCGGTGTGCGGCGTGATCGACCCCGGCTTCGCCAGGACCTGACCCCGCTCCACGTCCTCCTTCTTCGTCCCCCGCAGCAGGGCACCGATGTTGTCGCCCGCCCGGCCCTCGTCGAGGAGCTTGCGGAACATCTCGACGCCGGTGCACACCGTCTTCTGCGTGGGCCGCAGGCCCACGATCTCGACCTCTTCGCCGACCTTGATGATCCCCTGCTCGACCCGCCCCGTGACCACGGTGCCCCGGCCGGTGATGCTGAAGACGTCCTCCACCGACATGAGGAAAGGCTTGTCGATGATGCGCTCGGGCTCGGGGATGTAGGTGTCGACGGCCTCCATGAGCTCGAGGACCTTGGCCTCGGCATCCTTGTCGCCCTCGAGCGCCTTGAGGGCGCTGACCCGGACGACCGGGGTGTCGTCACCCGGAAACTCGTACTCGTTGAGCAGCTCGCGGACCTCGAGCTCGACCAGATCGAGCAGCTCCTCGTCGTCGACCATGTCCGCCTTGTTGAGAGCGACCACGATGTAGGGCACCCCCACCTGGCGAGCCAGCAGCACGTGCTCGCGGGTCTGGGGCATCGGGCCGTCGGCGGCCGAGACCACGAGGATGGCCCCGTCGACCTGCGCCGCCCCAGTGATCATGTTCTTGATGTAGTCGGCGTGACCGGGCATATCGACGTGGGCGTAGTGCCGGTTGTCGGTCTCGTACTCCACGTGGGCGATCGAGATCGTGATGCCCCGCGCCTTTTCCTCAGGAGCCTTGTCGATCTGCTCGAATGGGGTGTAGGTGACGTTGGGATTGCCTTCGGCAAGGATCTTCGTGATGGCCGCGGTGAGCGTTGTCTTGCCGTGGTCGATGTGCCCCATCGTGCCCACGTTGAGATGGGGCTTCGAGCGCTCGAACTTCTTCTTGGCCATAGAACGGTACTGCTCCGTTTTCTCTGGGCGGCGGGTCGAATGCCGCCTGCGTAAAAAGTGCTATTCGCCTCGAACCCGGGCCACGATCTCCTTGGAGATCGACTCGGGAACCTGCTGATAGGAGTTGAACTGCATGGTGTACGTCGCACGACCCTGCGTGCGAGAACGCAGGTCAGTAGCGTAGCCGAACATGTCGGAGAGGGGCACCAGGGCCCGGACGACATGACTGTTGCCCCGCTGCTCCATTCCCTCGACCCGTCCCCGGCGGGAGGACAGGTCGCCGATGACGTCGCCCATGTACTCCTCGGGTGTCACCACCTCGACGGCCATGATGGGCTCGAGGAGGACGGGATGGGCGAGCCGGGCGGCCTTCTTCACGGCCATGGAGCCAGCGATCTTGAACGCCATCTCCGAGGAGTCGACGTCGTGGTACGAGCCATGAGTGAGGGTGGCGCGGACGTCCACCATCGGATAGCCGGCCACGACCCCTGAGGTCAGGGCCTCCTGGATGCCGGCATCGACCGACGGGATGTACTCCTTGGGGATCACCCCGCCCACGATCTTGTCCACGAACTCGTAGCCACCACCGGGGCCTGTGGGCTCGAGGTCGATCACCACGTGCCCGTACTGTCCCCGCCCACCGGTCTGGCGGACGTAGCGCTCCTCGACCTTCGAGGCGGACTGGGTGATGGTCTCCCGGTAGGCGACCTGGGGCCGGCCAACGTTGGCGTCGACCTTGAACTCGCGCAGCATGCGGTCCACCAGCACCTCGAGGTGCAGCTCGCCCATGCCCGAGATGACCGTCTGGCCCGTCTCCTCGTCGCCGTGGACCTGGAAGGTCGGGTCCTCCTCGGACAAGGCGAACAGCGCCTTGCCGAGCTTGTCCTGGTCGGCCTTGGTCTTGGGCTCGACGGCGACGTGGATGACGGGCTCGGGGAATTCGAGCGACTCGAGGACGATCGGGTTCGACGGATCGCAGAGCGTGTCCCCGGTGGTCGTGTACTTGAGACCGACGGCCGCCACGATGTCGCCGGCGAAGATGGCGTCCTTGTCCTCGCGGTGGTTGGCGTGCATCTGCAGGATGCGGCCGATCCGCTCCTTGCGGTCCTTGGTCGAGTTGAGCACCGCGCTGCCCTTGGTGAGGGTGCCGCTGTAGACCCGGAAGTAGGTCAGCCGCCCGACATAAGGGTCGCTCATGATCTTGAAGGCCAGGGCCGCGAACGGCTCGGTGTCGTCGGGCCCGCGCTCCAGCTCCTCGATGCCCTTGACGTCAATCCCCACCGTGGGCGGGACGTCGAGGGGGCTGGGCAGGAAGTCGACGACGGCGTCGAGCATGGGCTGGACGCCCTTGTTCTTGAAGGCCGAGCCGCACAGCACGGGCACGACCAGGTTCTCGATGGTGCCGTGGCGTAGGGCGCGTCGGAGGTCGTCGGGGGTGATCTCCTCCTCGCCCACGTACTTCTCCATGACGACGTCGTCGAACTCCGAGACCACGTCGATCAGGTCGCTGTGGGCTGCGGCGGCGGCGTCGGCCAGGTCGGCGGGGATGTCCTCGACCGACCAGCGCTCTCCCATGCCCTCTTCCCACACCAGCGCCTTCTGCCCGATGAGATCGATGCAGCCGCGGAAGTGGCCCTCGGCGCCGATCGGGATCTGGACCACGGCTGGCTTGGCGTCGAGCCGGTCGCGGATCATGGCCACCGAGCGACCGAAGTCGGCGCCGATGCGGTCCATCTTGTTGACGAAGCACATGCGAGGCACCCGGTACTTGTCGGCCTGACGCCACACCGTCTCGGTCTGGGGCTCGACCCCGGCCACGGCGTCGAAGACGGCGATGGCGCCGTCCAGGACGCGCAGCGACCGCTCCACCTCGACGGTGAAGTCGACGTGGCCGGGCGTGTCGATGAGGTTGATCCAGGTGTCCTTCCAGAGGCACGTGGTCGCCGCCGAGGTGATGGTGATCCCGCGCTCCTGCTCCTGGACCATCCAGTCCATCGTGGCCGCGCCCTCGTGGACCTCGCCCATCTTGTAGTTCTTGCCGGTGTAGTAGAGGATCCGCTCGGTCGTCGTGGTCTTGCCCGCGTCGATATGGGCCATGATCCCGATGTTTCGGGTCCTGGCCAGTGGGAACTCGCGGATCACAGGTGCTTGGGGGGGCATGGTTGTCTCGAACTGTCTACGAAGCGGATACTGCGGTTACCAGCGGTAGTGGGCGAAGGCCCTGTTGGACTCCGCCATCTTGTGCATGTCCTCGCGGCGCTTGACCGCGCTGCCGACGCTGTTGGAGGCGTCCAGCAGCTCGTTGGCCAGTCGTTGGGCCATGGTCTTCTCCCGCCGCTGACGGGAGTAGCCGACGAGCCAGCGGATGGACAGCGTCGTCGCCCGTCGAGGGCGGACGTCGACCGGGACCTGGTAGGTGGCACCTCCGACCCGGCGGCTTTTCACCTCCAGCTCGGGCTTGGCGTTGTCCACGGCCCGCTTGAGGGCGGCGACCGGCTCCCCGCCGGTCTTGTCCCGGAGGATGTCGAGGGCGTCGTACACGATGCGCTCGGCCCGCGTGCGCTTGCCCCTGGTCAGGATCTTGTTGACCACCTGGGTGACCAGCACCGACCGGTACAGCGGGTCGGGCATGAGGTCGCGGCGGGGGGCGGGTCCCTTCCTGGGCACGGCTAGCCCTCCCTCTTGGCGCCGTAGCGGCTGCGGGCCTGCTTGCGATCGCGCACGCCCGAGGTGTCCAGGGTGCCCCGGACGATCTTGTAGCGCACGCCGGGAAGGTCTTTGACCCGGCCGCCGCGCACGAGCACGATCGAGTGCTCCTGGAGGTTGTGCCCGACACCGGGAATGTAGGCGGTGATCTCCACGCCGCTTGTCAGTCGGACCCGGGCGACCTTGCGGAGCGCGGAGTTCGGCTTCTTCGGGGTCGTGGTGTAGACGCGGGTGCAGACGCCGCGACGCTGGGGCGCGCCGCGCAGGGCGGGCGTCTTGGTCTTGGACTGCTTGGATTCCCGTCCCTTGCGGACGAGCTGGGCAATGGTGGGCACACCAGACCTCTCGGAAGCTGCAGTGGAATTGGGCGCGGCACGCCGGCGGCACTCCGCCCCAGTGAACAATGATAGCGGTTCAGCGGGCTATGCCGTGCCGTCCTCGGGCTCGAGACCAGCGCTGTCGGCGTCGGCCAGCCAGCCGGCCGCCAGGTCGTCCTCCGCCGGGCGCTCCCCCGACCCGATGTCCCGCAGCCACGCGGCCAGGTCCTCGGTCTCACCCTCGATCTCCGAGGACCAGAACGTCATCCGCTCGGCCTCGGGGGCGTCCATGTCGACCGAGCGGTATCGGGTCATCCCCGTGCCGGCCGGGATCAGCTTGCCGATGATGATGTTCTCCTTGAGCCCGAACAGCTGGTCGGAGCGGCCCTCGATGGCCGCCTCGGTCAGCACCCGGGTGGTCTCCTGGAACGAGGCGGCCGAGAGCCACGAATCGGTGGCCAGCGACGCCTTGGTGATGCCCATGAGCTCGGGTCGGCCCTCCGCCGGACGCTGGCCGGCCTGCACCAGGTTGCGGTTGACCTCGGCGTAGATGCGGGAGTCCACCCGCTCGCCGGGCAGGAAGGTGGAAGCCCCCGGCTCGGCCACCGAGACCCGCCGCAGCATCTGGCGGACGATGAGCTCGATGTGCTTGTCGTGGATCGAGACCCCCTGGTCCCGGTAGACCTTCTGGACCTCCTCGACCAGGTACTGCTGGGTCTCCCTGATTCCCTTGATGTCCAGCAGCTCCTTGGGATCCTTCGGTCCCTCGACCAGGGCGTCGCCGGCATCGATCTCGGTGCCGTCGGCGATCTCGAGGTGCGACCGGGGCGACACGTTGTAGTTGACCTCGAGCCCGTCGTCGGCGACGGTCGTGATCCGCCGGCCGTTCTCCTCCTCGGCGATACGGACCACCCCGGAGGTGCGGGCGAGCACCGCGGCGCCCTTCGGCGTGCGGGCCTCGAAGAGCTCGACCACGCGCGGGAGACCGTGGGTGATGTCCTCACCCGCGATCCCACCGGTGTGGAAGGTCCGCATCGTGAGCTGGGTGCCGGGCTCACCGATCGACTGGGCGGCGATCACACCGACCGCCTCGCCCATCTCGATCTGCCGGCCGCTGGCGAGCGACTGCCCGTAGCAGGCGGCACACACGCCGTGCTCGGCCTCGCAGGTGAGGACCGAGCGCATCCGAACACGGGTTACCCCGGGATCGTCGCGCACGCGGGCCAGATCCTCGTCGCCGATGATCGAGCCCCCCTTGAGGGTGGTTCCGTCCGAGAGGGTCACGTCCTCGGCCAGGGCCCGTCCGTAGATCCGGGTCTCCAGGTAGCTGCGCCGTCCCGGCTGGTCGGGCACGGTGCCCTCGATCCAGATACCCCGGTTGGTCTCGCAGTCCTCCTCGCGGATGATCAGCTCCTGGGCCACGTCGACCAGTCGCCGGGTGAGGTAGCCGGAGTCGGCCGTGCGCAGGGCGGTGTCGGCCAGGCCCTTGCGGGCGCCGTGGGTCGAGATGAAGTACTCGAGCACCGACAGGCCCTCCCGGAAGGAGGACTTGATGGGTCGGTTGATCATCTCGCCCCGCGGGTTGGACACCAGGCCCTTCATGCCGGCGATCTGGCGGACCTGCTGGGAGTTCCCTCGGGCCCCGGAGTCGACCATCATGTCGAGGGGGTTGAAGGCCATGGTGGACAAGGTCTGCTCCATGGCCCGGCCCACCTCCGAGTTGGCCGAGGTCCAGATCTCGATCTCCTTCTGGCGGCGCTCGTCGTCGGTGATGATGCCCCGCTTGAACTGCGCCTCGGCCCGCTCGGCTTCTTTCTCATAGCGGTCGAGGATCTCGCGCTTTTGCGGCGGGGTCTTCACGTCGTCGATCGAGATCGTGAGGCCGGAGCGGGTGGCGAAGCGGAAGCCGAGGTCCTTCACCGCGTCGAGGCTCTGGGCCACCACGGCCTTCGGGTAGCGCGCCGCGAGCTGCTCGACGATCGAGCCGATCGAGGTGGCCCGACGGCCGACGATGTCGTTCACGAAGCCGAAGTCCTTGGGCAACGCGGCGTTGAAGAACAGCCGGCCGGGCGTCGTCTCGAAGGAGGCGGGCTCCTCTTCCTCATTGCCCTCGTGGCGCCGTCCGTAGTAGGCGACGGGGTAACCCTCAGCCCCCCGGCGCAGCTGGATCTTCGCGTGCAGCGCGACCTCGCCGGACTCGTAGGCGGCCTCGACCTCGTCGATGCGGCGGAAGACCTTGCCCTCGCCCTTGGCCCCGTCGACCATCAGCGTGAGGTAGTAGGCGCCGAAGACCATGTCCTGGGTGGGCACGGTGATCGGGCGCCCGGTCGCGGGCGAGAGGATGTTGTTGGTCGAGAGCATCAGCACCCGCGCCTCGGCCTGGGCCTCCGCGGAGAGCGGGAGGTGCACGGCCATCTGGTCACCGTCGAAGTCGGCGTTGAAGGCCGTGCAGACGAGCGGGTGGATCTGGATCGCCTTGCCCTCGATGAGCACCGGCTCGAAGGCCTGGATGCCGAGGCGGTGGAGGGTGGGGGCACGGTTCAAGAAGACGGGGTGCTCCTTGATCACCTCGTCGAGCACGTCCCAGACCTGGGGACGACGACGCTCGACCATGCGCTTGGCCGACTTGATGTTCGGAGCGATCTCGACGTCGACGAGCCGCTTCATCACGAA
>DASXCO010000251.1 GCA_036491125.1 Acidimicrobiales bacterium
CGGTTCCGGCGGTCGTCTGGGCCGTCGCCATACTAGGTTCTCCAGTCGAACACGTTCTAGTGCCGACCCGGAGACTGGCATGGACACTGCCTTCACCCGGCTCGTCGGTTGCCCGGTGCCCCTCCAGCAGGCGGGCATGGGTGGTGTGGCAGGGCCCGACCTCGCCGTCGCCGTTGCCGACGCCGGCGCCCTCGGGATGCTCGGGATGCCGACGGTCCCGGCTGCGGGGGTAGCCGACGTCCTGGAGTCGGTACAGCAGCGGACCTCCGGTGCGGTCGGCATCAACTTCCTGATGCCGTTCGTCGACCGGGAGGCGGTCGCAGCGGCCGCCGGTCGGTGCCGGCTGGTCGAGTTCTTCTACGGCGATCCCGACCCCGCATTGGTGGCTCTCGCCCACGAGGGCGGGGCGCTCGTTGCCTGGCAGGTCGGGTGGGCTGACGAGGCCAGGGCGGCCGCCGACGCTGGCTGCGATCTCGTGGTGGCCCAGGGCGTCGAGGCGGGCGGGCACGTCCGGGGTCAGGTCGCCCTGCTGCCACTGCTCGAGGCCGTGCTGGAGGTGGTGGACGTGCCGGTGGTGGCCGCCGGCGGGATCGCCACGGCGAGGACCATGGCTGCGGTGTTGGCGGCGGGGGCGGGTGCCGCTCGGGTGGGCACCCGGTTCGTGGCGACGGCTGAGGCCGATGCCCACCCGTCGTATGTGGATGCCCTGATCGGGGCCGGGCCGGAGGACACCGTGCTCACGACGACCTTCTCGGTGATGTGGCCCGACGCGCCGCACCGGGTCCTCCGGTCCTGCGTCGAGGCCGCCAAGGCGATCGCCGACGACGTCGTGGGCGAGATGGAGCTGCCCGGGGGTGCTCGGGTGCCCGTCGCCCGCCTGAGCCCACCAGGTCCAGGACGCCATACGTCGGGAAACATCGACGCCATGGCGCTCTACGCCGGGCAGTCAGTCGGCGCCGTGCATCGCGTGGACCGCGCCGCGGACGTCGTGCGGGAGCTGGCGGAGGGTACCGAGGAGCTCCTGACGCGCCGGCACTGAGGCGGGCGCACCTCAGCTGCGCCCCAAGCGCGCCTCAGCGCGACAAGTTCGGCTTCCCAGCGCTCGGCGAGCGATCAGTCTTCGATGAGGGCGTTCTTGGCTGCGAAGGGATCCCAGTCCGGGTCCCGGTGCCACTCCAGCTCGACGCCGTCGGCCAGGTCGGCAGCCAGCTGGTCTCCGTGCAGCCGTGCGATCAGGGCCAGCGTCATGTCCATGCCCGCCGCCACCCCCGACGACGTCCATCGGTTGCGGTCCTCGACCCAGCGCGCGCTCGGTACCCACTCGACCTGTGGACCCTGCTTGCGGACCCAGTCGAAGGACCGCTTGTTCGAGGTGGCGCGGTAGCCATCGAGCAGCCCGGCGGCCGCCAGCAGGGCCGACCCGGTGCAGACCGAGGTGACCAGCTCGACCGGACGGACCCAGGCGGCCAGCCACTCCATGAACGGCCGGTCGTCGACGAGCCGGCGCGTCCCTATCCCGCCGGGGACCAGCACCACGTCCGGGCGGGGTGCCTCCCCGTAGGACTGGTGGGCGACGGCCTCTGGGCCCTGCGCGCTCCGCACGGGCGCGGCTGCCGGTCCGACGAGGCGGATCTCGAACCGATCACGAAGGATCCCGAAGAGCTCGAGTGGTCCGAACACGTCGAGCAGCTCGAAGCCATCGAACAGGACGACGGTGATGCGACGATGATTCTGGGCGTCGGCCAAGGGGGACATTGTCGCTCACCTCACCCGGCGCTGGGTGAGATCGCCAGGAACATTCGCGAAGCAGGGCCGAACCGCGTCTCGACCTCGCGATCGACGACGAAGCCGACCTTCTCGTAGAACCCGAGCGCGTGGGGGTTGGCGATCACCTCGAGCTGCGAGTACCCCCTCCGCCTCGCCGTCTCGACGACATCGAGCACCAACGCCCGCCCGACCCCTCGCTTCATCCAATCGGGATCGACAAAGAGATCCTCCAGCTCGAGGCCATCCCCGGCCACCAGCGAGGTGACGAAGCCCACGATGTTGCCGTCGGCGGTGACTGCGACCCGCGCGCGTCCCTCGCGCACGCTACGGTCCGAGAGCTCGAGCGCGTCCGGGTTGGCCAGCAGCTTCGCCCGATCGCCGTCGTTCGACAACGACGAGCGGCGAAACAACCGACGCAGGACGTCGAAGTCGTCAGGCGCGGCAGACGAGATTCGAAGGTCCAGGTTCGTGGTCACGCGCCGTCCATGATGGACCGGTCGCCTAGCCCTTCGAAGCGACCCTGCTGAGGAAGGGCGTCAGGTTGCTGAAGAAGGCGTTGTTCGGATAGGCGCCGGCGGGGTCGTTGTGGGCGTACGTGCTCTCGAAGTTCTCCAGGGTGAGATTGCTCATGGGGATCTGCGACTGCTGGGCGAGGAGCTGTGCCGCTGCGGGCACGCCCGCCCCGCCCAGGTGCGCACCAAAGGCGTAGATCAACAGGTTTCTCGGCAGGTTGTGACCCATCGTTGCGTCGACGTCGAGCACGCTTTGCGCGGGGTTCGCGTTGCCGTTGGCCACGGCCGCAGTGTCGTCGGTCAGGCGCCGCGGGAAATACCACTCGGTGCCGTCGGCGTTGTTGATGCCTGCTCCCGAGAACATCGTGGCGAAGCGGCTGATCGGAGTGAGCGCGCCCGTGCCGTCCCATCCGTGGACCGGACCGCTGGCGGCGATGCCTTGTCCGAGGTGTGCCTGCGCCGCGGCCAAGGTCGACGGCGACGTGGCCACGTTGAGGGCGTAACCGTACTGGCCGACATTGGTGACCGGAACGGTGGGAACGATCGCCGCAGGCAGGAGCCCCGAGGTCTGACCCAGCGACGGTCCGTTCGGATCGAGCAGCGCGCCAGCCGACCCGGTGCCGTTGAATATCCCGGCAAAGGGCGCGGCGATCCCGCCGAAAGCCAGCCAGGGATTGGCATTGGGGACGGCGAGCGCCTGCACCTCCTGGGTCGCCTGCTGGGCGCTCACCGGCGTCGGGCTGCTCCCGCCGTCGATGTAGACCAGGCCCGCCAGGTCG